>CBHTVL010000132.1:0-6118 GCA_966096475.1 uncultured Burkholderiales bacterium | reverse complement strand
ACATTCATGATGGTCTGCGCCTGGGATTGCCGGCGCACATGTTCTTCGAGCAGCTTGATCGCGCTCTGGGTGATCGACAGGTTGCCGGCGGTCAGCATGACGATGACGCGATCGCCGTCCTGCGAAAAGATATACATCTTTCGAAAGCTGGCGATATTGTCGACACCGGCGTTGGTCCGGGTGTCGGAGGCGAACACCATACCGGCGTACAGTGTCACTGCTACACAATAAGTCATGGCGGGAATCTGCGGATGTCAGGTCGTCGCGAAGCATAGGCTACCGGCGACAGACTGACAAGATTGCATTTCCTGCCCGTTTGTTGGTGTATTTCTCACTCACTCTCCGTGTGAGCCGGCGTACGGGACATGGGATCGAAATCGGCCGGGACGAGGAAGTGGCTGTTCAGTTCAGCATGCAGTTGGTGGAGTTTTTCCAGAAAATCCATCAAATGCTCGTGCAGACCGTCTTTCATGATCTTTTCGACGCGGCCGTAATGGAACTGCGCGTGCAGCTCGCCGGCAAGCCGTTCGGGTTCCATCGAATCATTACGGCACAGGCCGCGCAGGATTTCGTAGATTTCGTTCATGCAGGCATGCAAGGACCGCGGCAGGTCTTCGCGCAGGATCAGCAGTTCGGCGACGCGGCGCGGGGTAATCTGGTCGCGGTAGATACGCCGGAATGAACTCAATGCGCTGACCGATCGCAGCAGCGCGCTCCACTGGTAATAGTCGACAGCGCCGCCGACGTCCGCGGCGCTGGGCAATAACGTGTGGTATTTGACGTCGAGGAAGCGTGCGGTGTTGTCAGCGCGCTCCATGAAGGTGCCGAGCCGGATGAACTGGTAGGCCTCATCCCGCAGCATGGTGCCGAAAGTGACGCCGCGGAACTGGTGGGACTGGATCTTGATCCATTCGAAGTATTCGTTGAGGCCGCCATTGTTCAGCGCATCATCCGAGCGAGCGCGCAGTTCCAGCCACATCGCATTGAGGTCTTCGTACATCTCGGTGGTGATGATGCCGCGCATGCTGCGGCCGTTTTCGCGGGCGGCATGCATCAGGGAATAGATGCTCGACGGATTGGCGCTGTCGACCAGCATGAAGCGGAGCACTTTTTCCGCGGTCAGCGGGCCGGGGTTGCGTGTGTAATAGTCGCTGGCCAGGCCGTTGATGACCAGCGGCAGCGCCCACGGTTCGGCCCAGGCCTGGGCGTTGTCGGTTATGCGGTAGGGCAGCAGCGACATGCGGTAGGTGACGTCGAGCAGGCGCGCGGTGTTTTCCGCGCGCTCGATCTGCCGCGACATCCAGTACAGGGTGTTCGCTTGGCGGCTCAGCATCCGAGGTCCTCCAGTATCCAGGTGTCCTTGGTGCCGCCGCCCTGCGAGGAGTTCACCACCAGCGAGCCTTCGCGCAGGGCCACGCGGGTGAGCCCCCCGGGCACCAGCGTCGTGGTTTTTCCGGACAGCACATAAGGACGCAGGTCGACGTGCCTTGGCAGCACGTCGGAGTCGCAGAAAGTCGGGCAGGTCGACAGTGCCAGTGTCGGCTGTGCAATGTAGTTGTTCGGATTCTGTTCGATCCGCTTGCGGAACTCGGCAATCTGCTCCCTGGTCGAGGTTGGTCCCACCAGCATGCCGTAGCCGCCGGAACCCTGTACTTCCTTGACGACCAGTTCTTCGAGGTGCGCCAGGGTGTAGGCACGTTCGTCGACGTTGCTCAGCATATAGGTCGGCACGTTGGAGATGATCGGTTTTTCGCCGAGGTAGAACTCGATCATCTTCGGCACGTAGAGATAGGTTGATTTGTCGTCGGCGACGCCGGTGCCCGGCGCATTGGCCAGCGTCACGTTGCCGGCGCGGTAGGCAGAGAAGATGCCGGGTACACCGAGCACGGAATCCGGACGGAAGGCGAGCGGATCCAGATAGTCATCGTCGATGCGCCGGTAGATGACATCGACCCGCTGCGGACCGGCGGTGGTGCGCATGTAAACCACGTCATTGGCGACAAAAAGATCCTGACCTTCGACCAGTTCGACGCCCATCTGCTGGGCGAGGAAGGCGTGTTCGAAGTAGGCGCTGTTGTAGGCGCCGGGCGTCAGCACCACGACGGTGGGCTGGGTGGCGCGGGGCGGCGCCACGGCAATCAGGTTTTCCAGCAGCACGTCGGTGTAATGGTCGATTGGCGCGACGGGGATGCGACCGAACAGATCGGGAAACAGCCGCATCATCATCTTGCGGTTTTCGAGCATGTACGACACGCCGGACGGCGTGCGCAGATTGTCTTCGAGTACGTAAAACTGGCCTTGGTCGGTCTTGACGATGTCGATGCCGGCGATATGGACGTAAACATCGCCCGGGACCTGCATGCCGCGCATTTCCGGACGGTAGGCCGAGTTGCCCATGACCTGGGCTTCAGGGATGATGCCGGCCTTGATGATTTCCTGGTCGTGGTAGACGTCTTTCAGAAAAGCGTTCAGCGCTCGAACCCGCTGACAGGCGCCGTCGCTGATGATCTGCCAGGCAGCCGGACGGATGATGCGCGGAATGATGTCGAAGGGAATCGAACGTTCAGTGCCGGAGTCATCACCGTAAACCGCAAAGGTGATGCCCATGCGCGTGTACAGCGCATTGGCTTCGCGCTGTTTTTGCTGCAGGAAATCCTGGGGTTTTTCGGCCAGCCATTCGGCATGGGTGCGATAGTGGGATCGGATGGCCCCGTTAACCGCGCGCATCTCGTCATAAGGTCGCGTCGAGTTCATCTGCTTTCCGTCTGGCTTATGCCTGGTGGGTTATGGTCGCGCACGTTGCAAATCAATAGCAACGGCTATGCCAGTTCAGGGACTGCGAGTATTCACGACAGATTCAGGGTAACAGGGCATGGCATTTTGTGTTTTTAACGGTTTAGAGATGCGTGCAGGCGCACCGATTTGGTGCGTTCGAGTCAAAAATGGATAATATGCACCGCTCTGGAGCACGGTCGATGACGCTTGCTTCTGGCGGCTGGAAACAGGAACACTGGACATATGAGTACGACAAAGCTGCATTTGGTGACCGGGCAGGAACCCGGCAACTGGCCCGAGAGCAAGGTTGCGCATCTCGATGATCAGTCACGCCAGGTGCTGCAGCAGGTTGTTGAATATGTCCGGCAGGCAACGCCCGATGCATCGAGCGTAGCGAAGGAAACGTCGGAAATCCTGCTTGATCTGGCGCTGGATCATGAGTGTGTGGCAGCGGCATGGCTGGTACCGCATTTGCGGGCGCATCCGGAATCGGCGCGCCAATTACGCGAGCGCTTCGATGCGCGCATGATCGATCTCGCCGAAGGCGTGTTGCGCATGGGGGAGATCGGCGCGCTTTCGGGCAAGGCGCTTGCGCCGGAGCGTCCCGAAGCGCAGGCGATGCAGCTCGAAGCACTGCGCAAGATGCTGCTGGCGATGGTGCAGGATGTACGCGTTGTGCTGATCAAACTCGCAGATCATTTGCGGGAGCTGCGCGCCGTCGTCAAGTCGGGTGATATCGCAAGACAGATGGAACTCGCCGGGCTGACCCGTGACATTTTTGCGCCGCTGGCGAACAGGCTGGGCGTCTGGCAGATCAAATGGGAGCTCGAAGACCTGTCACTGCGCCTTCTGGAGCCGGACAGTTACAAGCGCATCGCCAGACTGCTCGACGAGAAGCGTCAGGATCGCGAGCATTACATCGAGAATGTCGTCGCGCAGTTGAAGGGCGAGTTGACCCGTGCCGGTATTGCCTCCGAGGTCACTGGCCGGCCCAAACACATTGCCAGCATTCACCGCAAAATGAAGAGTAAAGCCCTTGATTTTGAAGGACTTTATGATGTGCGTGCGGTTCGGGTTCTGGTGCAGGACATCAAGGATTGCTACACGGTGCTGGGCATCGTGCACAGCCTGTGGTCGCCGCTGCCCAAGGAATTCGACGACTACATCGCCAAGCCCAAGGCAAACAACTACCGCTCGCTGCATACCGCGGTGATCGGCCCCGAGGGTAAATCGGTTGAGGTGCAGATCCGTACCCGCGAAATGCATGAGCATTCGGAATTGGGTGTTGCGGCGCACTGGCAGTACAAGGAAGGTGGACGCGCTGATCGCGGTTATCAGGAAAAAATTGCCTGGCTGCGGCAGGTGCTGGAATGGAAGGATGAAGTCAGCGACGCCGGCGAACTGGCGGAGCAGTTCCGTACCGGATTGTTTGAAGACACCGTCTATGTGCTGACACCGCAGGGGCGCGTGGTTGATCTGCCCAAAGGCTCCACACCGGTGGATTTTGCCTATCACGTGCATACCGAACTCGGGCACCGCTGCCGCGGCGCACGCGTCGACGGTGTGATGGTTCCGCTCAACACAGCGCTGGCCAACGGCCAGCAGGTTGAGGTCATCACTGCGAAGCAGGGCGGACCGAGCCGCGACTGGCTGAATCCCCAGCTCGGCTTTCTGAAAAGTCCGGGCGCCAGAAGCAAGGTGCGGCAGTGGTTCAACCGCCTGAATCTGGAGTCCGATATGGCGCAGGGCCGTATCGTGCTTGAAAAGGAACTGCAGCGTCGCGGTCAGAGCAAAACCAATCTGGATCAGCTCGCGGCGGATATGGGTTTCGAGCGTCTCGGCGATCTGTTGTCGGGATTGGGCCGTGGCGAGATCGGTCCGAAGGCCATCGATGATGCACTGAAACCGGAAGAAGCTGCGGTTGCTGATGAAGCCGCGAAGATCATTACGCGGCGTCCGACGCGCAGTGGCGGCGGCGTGTTGGTGGTGGGTGTCGACAAACTGCTGACATCACCGGCCAAGTGCTGCCGTCCGGCGCCGCCCGAGCCGATTGTCGGTTTTGTTACTCGTGGCCGCGGCGTCAGCGTGCACCGCGCCGATTGCGCGAATCTGGCGAGGCTTGATCCGGAAAGGCGCATTGCCGCGGAATGGGGTGAGCCCGGGACTTCGACTTTTCCGGTGGAAATCATTGTCGATGCCGTGGACCGCACCGGACTGCTGCGGGATATTTCGGAAGTGCTGTCGCGGGAACGCATCAATGTCACCGCGACACGCACCAATTCGACGGACCTCAGCGCGCGGATGCGCTTCACAGTTGAAATCATCAATCTGGATCAGCTGCAACGCGTACTCGCCTTGATTCGCGAGGTCAAGGGTGTGGTCGGCGCCGCGCGCCGCTGAGCAATTGCGCAGCGCTTAACGCGCGCAGCGGAATCCGATGTTGTGATGTCCCGCCGCAGGGTTGCGCGACAGGTTACGGCCGCGTTGCGTGGTGGTGATCTCAGCGGTGGATGAGTCCTGTCCGCCGCCGCGCGTACCCCGCACCGGGCCCGGCGATAAATCTTCGCGCCCGTCATCCGGACGGTAGGGATAGGGGCGATAAGCACTGGAAACCCATTCCCAGGCATTGCCGGCCATGTCAAGAACGCCGTAAGGGCTGGCGCCGGCGGGATGGGCAACGACAGGCGCCGTGTCATGCCATCCGGCAGCAAAACGCGCCCGGCGTCCGTCCGGTGCGTCATTGCCCCAGGGATAAATACGACCATCGGTGCCGCGCGCGGCTTTTTCCCATTCCGCTTCAGTCGGCAGTCTGGCCTTGCGCCAGCCGCAGTAGGCGCGGGCCCCGGCCCAGGGCACTTCGACGACCGGGTGCTGTTCCGAGCCGGGGTCGGCAGTCCAGCGGTTATTGACGCGGTGAATGCGGGCGTCGGGATCGTCCTGGTCGTAGAGCCGTTCACCCGCGGGGCCGACAGATCCTGCAATTTCCAGAAAGGCGGCGTATTGCGCGTTGGTCACCGGCGTTCGGTCAATCGAATATGGGCCCAGTGTCAGCGTGTGTGCGGGGCGTTCGTCTGCGGGGCCGTCGTTGCGGCCCATCACGAAAGGTCCCGGCGGAATATTGATCATCTGCGGGTCGTTCGTCTGCGCGATCGCGGGGTGAGATGCAGAAAATGCGCAAAAAAGAACGGCGAGAACTGCAGATGCGAACAGGCGCACTGAAGGGGAATGTACCGTGCGGAAGCCGGCGATTTGAACGAGTGGTGCCATTCCGTTAGAATACCGCCCTTGCAGGCGCGTAGCTCAGCTGGTTAGAGCACCACCTTGACATGGTGGGGGTCGTTGG
>CBHTVL010000131.1:0-6140 GCA_966096475.1 uncultured Burkholderiales bacterium | reverse complement strand
GGGCCGGTGACCTATGGCTGCACCGGCGGGCAACTGCTGCGTTATTCCGGTTACGCCTATAACGAACCGCAGGTGGCACCACCTGCGGTTGCCGGCGCGGTGCTGGCAGGCAATGTCGATGTTGCGACCTGCAGTTTCAGTTACGCCTCCGGCTCGCTCGGCGAGCGTACCGGTACGGTGTCGATCGTGCTGCAGATCAACAGCCTCAGCGCCGCCGGCAATACCGAACGGGTGCGCCTGTTCCAGCAGGTGCAGATCGGCAACGCGCCATGACTGTCAAATTGAATCCACTACGCCGTTGTGCCGGCGGCTTCAGCCTGATCAGCGCGATTTTCCTGTTGGTCGTACTGTCGGCGCTGGGCGCATTCATGGTGATGTTTGCCGGCCAGCAGCAGACCACCGTGCAGACCGATGTGGAAAGCGTTCGCGCCTATTATGCGGCCCGTGCGGGAACCGACTGGGCGCTGTATCGCGCGCTGGATCCCGAGAACACCATCGCGCCGGGTTCGGCGGTGTTCGCCACCTGTCCGACCGGAACCCTCAATACCTTGGGCGGTTCGCTGTCGCCATTCACCGTGGTGGTGGGTTGTACTTCCAACGATTATTCCGAAGGCGGGCGCAATCTGCGCGTTTACGAGATCACCGCGACCGCCTGCAACAATGCCACTTGTCCGTCACCGTCGCCGCCGACCCGTTATGTCGAGCGCCAGATGGTGATTACCGTGGCCAAATGCAAGGACCCGACGGCGGCTGCGCCGGGGTATGAGTGCAGCTGATGGGCATTTTTATTAAAAACAACAGGTTGGTAATCCGGCGGGTGTTGGGCCTGTTGCTGCTGTTGCTCATCGCGGTTCCGGATGCGGCCAATGCGGCGCCGCGATTCGCCCGCTCAACGGGCACCTGGACAGCTGTAACCTGGCCTGCGACCAGTTGCGCTGCGGGCACCGGCGCAGCGGTGCCCGCAGCGGGCGATGACGTCACCATCTGCCCCGGCTTCACGGTGACGCTGAATGCCAGTACGGCGGCGCTGAACTCGCTCGATGTTCAGGGCACATTGACGTTCGGCAACAATGCGACCGCAAGGACGCTGACGGTCACCGGCAATGTGACTGTCAGCGGCACAGTCAACGTTTCCAATAACACGATTACCCACTCATTCGTGTTGGGCGGCAATCTGACCAACAGCGGTACGTTTGATCTGGTGCTGGATGGCAACAGCCTGTGCAACACGACCATGAACGGCGCGGGCCCGCAGATCGTGTCCGGCGCCGGCGCGACGACGGAGTTCAACAACGTTGCCGTCACCAACAGCCTGACCATCAATAGCGGCGCTACCGTGACCCAGACGGGTACCTTGACCGTTGGCGGCACGCTGGCCGTATCGGCGGGTACCATCAATCTGAACAACGTGGTTACGGTCACCGGGCCAACCGATGTCACCGGCGGGACCCTGAACATGGGCGGCGCTGTGGCCGGCAACCGGACCTATACAGGACTGGTCACGGTTTCCGGTGCCGGGAACTGGACCAATACCGGCAACCGGGTGACGGTTTTCCAAGGTGGCATAACGCATACCGGCACCGGCAATTTCACCAACGGCACCGGGGCGGTGACGTTCAATACCGGGGCGACCCAGGTGCTCGACGGCGATGCGGCGATTACGTTCGGCGGTACGGTCACGGTGGCTGCGGGCATCACAATCAACCGCGGCAATACGTCAACGGTTACGGTCACCGGCAACCTCACCGGCGGCAACGCGACCACATCAATCTGGAACAATGATGCCGGCACCTTGAGTTATTCCGGCGCCGCCGCGCCGATGGCAACGGGCGTATTGAATGCCAATAACGCCGCGAACACCGTGATTTATGCGCTGGCCGGCGCCCAGGCGATCGAAACAACCACTTACCGTAATCTTGAATTTGCCGGCAGTGGCGCGAAATCGGCGACCGCAGGGATTACCGTTAACGGTAATCTGACATTTTCAGGCGCTGCGACGTTTACTGCCAGTACCTTCACGCACAATTTCGCGGGCAGCTGGATCGTCAACACCTCGGCGGCAACCCCGATTACGGTGACCACGACCAGTGTGATGAACTTCAATACGCCAACGCCGGCCGCGGCAACGTCGATCGGCGGCACGTCAACCGCAACCCTGGCTTTTGCCGACGTCAACATCAACAATACCAGCGGCGTCAATCTGAACGAAAACGCGAGCTTTTCCACGGGCACTACGCCGACGCTGACCGTGGGCGCCGGCGCGACCTTGATTCCCGCGGCAGCGGTCATTGTCAGCGGTACCGGCACCATGACCGGAACCGGCACCGTGCAGGTGACCCGAACAGCCGCAGCACCGACTTTTAATGCGCAATACACGGTTACCACCAAGACCTTGACCAACCTGACAGTGGAATACGCCGGTGCTGCTGCGCAAGAGGTGACCAATGCCCAAACCTATCCACTGCTGGAAATCAATAACGCCAGCGGGGTGACGGTGACCACCGGCAATGTCACGGTGAGCACACTGCTGACGCTGACCAGCGGCAACATTACCACCGGCGCATTGGTGTTGATTTCGACGGCAAACTGCGCGGGGAGCGTGACCCGGGTCAGCGGTCATGTCATCGGTTCTTTCAGGAAGACGGTGCCGGCAGGAGCGTCCACCTGCACTTTCGAGGTCGGCAGCGGCAGCAATTACACGCCGGCCGTTCTGGGTCTCGCAGCCGGAACCGGCGCGGGAACCATTACGGCGAGTACGACAGGCACTGCGCATCCGACGCCAACCGGGTCCGGGTTCAGCGTGACCAATGTCCTGAACCGCTACTGGACAATGACCAATACCACGGCGACACCCGCTGCCGGCACGACAGCCGCATTCAATTACATCAACGGCACGCCCGTCGATATCAATGCCGGCAGTGACACGGCTTTTGTCGTCAAACGTTTCAGTGCGGCGACCTGGACGGCGACCACCGCGGCGAGTTGCACGCCGGTATCGGGCGCGTCATGCAAGGGCATCAGCGATTACCAGACTGGTGCTGCGGCGACGGGGGATTACTGGCTGGGCGAGATTTTTGTGACGCCGCCCGATTCTTTCAATGCGGTGGAGGTCGGTGGCGCCATAACCGGGCGGATTTTCACCAAGCTGCGCAGCACCAATTTTCAGCTGGATATCGTCGCCATTCTCTCCAATGCCATTTATTCGGCGTTTACCGGCAGTGTTCGCGTCGATCCGGTTACCGGTGGCTCTGGAGGGGCTAATTGTGGCGCCGGCAGTCTGGCTGCGGCGGCGGCGCTGCCCGGTGTTGCGACCGCTGTTGATGTCGCCATCTCGTCCGGCGGGCGAGTCACGACACCGAATTTCAACGTGACCACTGCCTATCCGGATGTAAGGTTCCGTATCCAGTATCCGACGACATCACCGACCATTATTGTTTGCTCGTCGGACAACTTTACGATCCGCCCGGATACCTTGACGGTCACATCCACGGATGCGACCAACACGGGAACCTCCGGAACACCGGCGATCAAGACCGGCGCGAATTTCAATCTGACTGCCAATGGCGGGGCAGGGTACACCGGGACCCCATCGAATAATTCAACAAGCAAGATAACGGGTACGCCGACAGCCGGTACGCTCGGCGGGAGCTTTACTCCCGCAGCCAGTAATGCCGCGAGCGGAACATTCTTTTACAGCGAGGTCGGCAACTTCGGCCTGCTGGCAGATGCGATCATCGATTCCGGGTTTGTCGTGGCTGCTGATCAGGGCGGCAGCGATTGCATCGCTTCCAGCACGTCGAACTCGCCGTCCGGCGGTAAATACGGCTGCTGGATCGGCAGCACCGCAGTGGCGCAGACCACCGGCTCAAGCGGTTTCGGTCGCTTTATTCCCGACAATTTCAACGTCAGCTACAACACGCCGGTGATCGCGCCATCCTGCACCGGATTCAGTTATGTCGGTCAGACCTTCAACTTCACGACAGCGCCGGTCATGACGGTGACGGCGCGCAGCGGTACCAATAACGGCTTGACCAATACAACCACAGTTAATTACGTCGGCAGTTACATGAAGTTCACCAATACCAGTCTGGCGCCCGCAGCCTATGACACACAGGCCGAGCGCTACCTGCGCTTTGATGCGATCGGCGGCGGTGCAACCCCGGCACTGGATGTGTCGCAGCTTCCGGCGACGACGGCTGATCCGGTGATCGGCACATTCACCGCCGGCGTCGGTACCTTCACTTTCTCCGGCGGCAGCGGTTTCAGTTTCACCCGCAGCGCGACGACACCGAGTGCTGCCTTTGATGCCGATATTGCGTTGGCCTTGAATGTGATCGACGGTGATGGTGTGACGTTCGCGACCAATCCGGCTTCATTCGGTTCTGCTGCCGCCGGCAGCGGCATGCTGTTCAGCGATGCGAATGTGTTGACGACCAACGATAAATCCATCCGCTACGGGCGCCTGCGCATCGGCGGCGCCAGCGGTTCGCAGCTGTTGCCCTTGCGATTGCCGGTCGAAGCCCAGTATTGGAACGGTTCGGTGTTTGTGACGAATACGCTGGATGCCTGTACGACGCTGGTCTCAGGCAATGTCGGGCTTGGAAATTTCGGCGGCAGTCTCAATACCGGCGAAACCACGGCGACCATCGTCAACAGTCCGCTGCAGTCCGGTCGCAGCGCAATCCGCTTGAGTGCGCCGGGTACGGGCAATCAGGGTAGCGTGGATGTCACATTGAATCTGGGCGCCACCGGTAGCACCAACGCCGATGCCTGCAATGCGTTTGCGCCGGCGGCAACCGCGGGCAATAAAACCCATCTGCGCGGCGCCTGGTGCTCACCGCCGGGCACCTATTCCAAGGATCCGGCGGCGCGGGCGCGTTTTGGCATCAATCGTGGCAGCGATCAGTCGATATATCGTAGGGAGCAGTGATTGACTGACTAGGACTTGTGGTTTATTGATCGGCGGATATTTAAAATATTCAATAAAAACAATAAGTTATATTGATTCAGTCATTTTTGCGCCGGCAAACACTTGAGATATGTGACATAAGTGTTTGACAACATTGGAAAATATGCTAATTTGGGCCAATTTGGCGCGATCCCGTTCAGGAATCCATGAATCTGTTCAGTAAAAGCCTGCGTCCCGGCTGGTTGTGTCTGAACCTGCATCCCGATCGCGTGGATCTTTCGCACGTGCTCGTCGAGGGCAAGCCGCGACCGGAAGTGCTGCTGTGCGAGTCGTTCCGCAAGGAAGGCGATGAAGTCGAAACGCTGAAGCGTTTGCGCCGCGAATTGAATCTCGACCGCTATCACTGCATGACCCTGCTCAAGCCCCGCGATTACCAGTTGTTCCCGGTGGATACGCCGAAGGTGCCGGCGACCGAGGCGCGCAGTGCCGTTCGCTGGTCGATCAAGGACATGCTCGATTATCCGGTGGAAGCTGCGATGGTCGATGCGCTGCACGTACCCGCGAGTGACGGCAGCGCGCAGTCGTCACAGATGCTGGCGGTCGCTGCACGCAATGAGCTGATTGCGGAGACGGTGAAACCGTTCAACGATGCCGGTATCGAACTGGATGTCATCGATATTCCCGAACTCGCGCAGCGCAATATCGCAAAGTATCTCGAGCAGGAAGGCCGCGGTCTGGCGCTGCTGTGTTTTGATCATGCTGCGGCGACGCTGACCTTCACCAGCGGCGGCGAGCTGTACCAGTCGCGTCGCATCGATGTCGCGCTGAAGGATTTCGAGGACGATGCGGCGGCGGAGGGACTGCACGACCGTATCGCACTGGAACTGCAGCGCTCGCTTGATCACTTCGACCGTCAATTCCGCAATGTTGCCGTCTCGCGCGTGGTGATTGCGCAAGTACCCGGTATTGAGCGGCTCGCCGAATATCTCAACAGCAACCTGACGCTGCCGGTCGAACTGTTCGATCTTGAAAAGATCATGGATTTTCCCGGCGTTCCGGAGCTGCGTGATCCGCTGCGGCAGACGCAGTGCCTGCAGTTGATCGGCGCAGCGATGCGCGAACAGGTAAGAGCACGATGAGCCAGTACATCAATCTTCTCGGCCCCGCCTTCCGCAAACCGCGGCTGGTGCTGACGCTGCGAGTGGGTTCTGCAGCAGGCGGATTCTGCTTC
>CBHTVL010000130.1:0-6250 GCA_966096475.1 uncultured Burkholderiales bacterium | reverse complement strand
GATCTCGGTGCAGAGGTTGGAGCTGTGGACCACGCCGACGTGCTGCTGCGGCGAACGCAGGTTGCAGGGATCCTTGAAGGTGATCCACGGATGGCCCGTTTCGAACAGCATGGTCAGCATCTTGCGCCACAGCTGCAGTGCCGGAACCTTCTTGAACAGCTTCATTTCGCCGCTGGCGCACTGTGCTTCGTATTCAACGTAGGCCTTTTCGAAAGCCTTGCCGAATTTCTCATGCAGGTCCGGTACATCCGACGGCGAGAACAGCGTCCACTCGCCGGCTTCCATCACGCGCTTCATGAACAGATCGGGAATCCAGTTCGAGGTGTTCATGTCGTGGGTGCGGCGGCGGTCATCGCCGGTGTTCTTGCGCAGCTCGAGGAATTCCTCGATGTCCAGATGCCAGGTCTCCAGGTACGAGCACACTGCACCCTTGCGTTTGCCGCCCTGGTTCACCGCCACGGCGGTGTCGTTGACCACTTTCAGGAACGGCACCACGCCCTGCGATTTGCCGTTGGTGCCCTTGATGTAGGCGCCGAGCGCGCGCACGGGGGTCCAGTCATTGCCGATGCCGCCGGCATACTTCTGCAGCATCGCGTTTTCCTTGATGGCTTCGTAGATGCCGTCGAGGTCATCGGACACCGTGGTCAGGTAGCAGCTGGCGAGCTGCGAACGACGGGTGCCGGAGTTGAACAGCGTCGGGGTCGAGCTCATCAGGTCGAAGCTCGACAGCACGTTGTAGAACTCGATCGCACGCGCTTCGCGCTGGCTTTCCGGCTCGTTCAGCGCGAGGCCCATCGCCACACGCATGAAAAACACCTGCGGCAGCTCGATGCGCTGGCCTTCGATGTGCAGGAAATAACGGTCGTAGAGGATCTGCAGGCCGAGAGAGGTGAATTTCAGGTCGCGCTGGGCGTCGAGTGCGGCGCCGAGGGCCTTCATGTCGTAATGACCGAGGCGCTCGTCGAGCAGTTCGGCCTTGATGCCCTTCTGGATGAATTCCGGCAGGTAGGCGGCGTAACGCGTTGCCATCTCTTCCTGCGTCACTTCTTCACCCAGGGTTTCGAGGCGCATCGTGTGCATCAGCAGACGGGCGGTGACATAGCTGTAGCCCGGGTCCTGTTCGATCTGGCCGCGCGCGGCGAGGATCAGGGATTTACGCACTTCATCGATGGGCACGCCGTCATAGAGATCACGCTGCATGGCGTCGAGAATCGGCTGGGCGCTGACGTCGCGGCCGAGGCCGGCGCAAGCGCTTTCAACCAAAGCCGTAATACGGTCAACGTCGAGCGGGCGGGTCACACCGCCGTCGATGACATTGATGACGTGGGTTTTCTGCGCGGCCGCGGCGGGCTGCGCTTCACGCTGGCGGGCACGCTCCTTCGAACGCTCTTCGCGGTAAAGCACATAGGCGCGGGCAACATGGTGTTCGCCGTTGCGCATCATCGCCAGTTCGACCTGGTCCTGGATGTCTTCGATGTGGAAAGTGCCGCCGGAGGGCTGACGACGCACCAGGGCATTGACCACGCTGTCGGTGAGCGCTGCAACCTGCTCGCGCACGCGGGCGGAGGCGGCGCCCTGACCGCCATTCACGGCGATAAACGCCTTGGTCATGGCAATGGCGATTTTCGACGGCTCAAAGCCGACAACCGCGCCGTTGCGGCGGATGATCTTGTACTGCGCGTACACCGCCTCCCGAGCCGCTTCTTCGGTGTTGACACTGACTTGTGGGGTGGCGCGGGCCTGGGTGGAATCGACGGTGACTTGCATGTCTCATTACTCCTTGATCTTTTTAGATTTTTTTGACTACTTGGGGAAACCGAACAAAAAGGCCCCCCCGGCTCACTAACCACAACATGTAGTGGTCAACACGGTATTTTCGACGAATTCTAGTGGCCGGATTTTGAATCCGCAATAGGTTTTGACGCTTTTTTTAAAAGTTCTTGAGAAACAGCAGGAAGCGCCGTTAAGCACCGGATTTGGTGCACAAAAATTAGGCAGCCCAAATGCCGCCCCCAGCGTCTCCGGCGGGCAGGCGCCAGCGGAAGCGGCCGTGTACAGGCCGGTAGCCAAGGCAGGGACGCCCTGGCCAGTGCCTGATGGCAACCCTATGTTTTTATGTGGATTTTATTTTTCCAGCGCGCTGAAATAACGCGTCCAGGAAAAATGGGGCCCGGGATCGGTCTTGCGGCCGGGCGCAATGTCGGAGTGCCCGACGCTGGCCTGGATGGGATATCGGACATACAAAGCACGTGCCAGCACGGACAGGCACTCATACTGTGCGTCGCTGAAAGGCAGGTCGTCGACCCCCTCCAATTCGATGCCGACCGAAAAATCGTTACACCGCTCGCGTCCGCACCATTGCGACTGACCGGCATGCCAGGCACGTTTCAGGCAAGGCACGAACTGCAGCAACGCACCGTCACGGCGGATCAGAAAATGCGAGGAAACGCGCAGGCCGGCAATGCCGGCGTAATAAGGATGCGCCTGCGGATCAAGCCGGTTGAGGAACAGGTCGGCAATGGCCTCGCCGCCGAACTCTCCCGGCGGCAGGCTGATGTTATGGATGACCAGCAGATCGATAAGCGCATCCGCCGGACGGTCGTCACAGTTGGGCGAAGGCAGATAAAGCGCCTCTGCAACAAGCCCGGCGTCATCCAGCTTCATGCGTGTTGCAGCGCCTTACGGTTTGGCATCGAGTTCCTGCTTGATGCCGAGCCGCTGGATCCGGTATCGCAGCGCGCGAAAAGAAATGCCCAGCACCTTCGCCGCAGCGGTCTGGTTGTAACGGGTACGCTCCAGCGCATCCATAATCGCCTTGCGCTCGATCGCCTCGAGCCTTTCGGGCAGCGGCAAGCCTTCAATATCGCTGTCCTGCTCCGGCGCACGCTCGTCGATCAGTTGCAGATCGTCCACCGAAATTTCGTTGCCACCGGCCAGCGCCACTGCGCGTTCGAGAATGTTCTCAAGTTCGCGGACGTTGCCGGGAAAATGGTAGGCCTGCAGCACTTCTTCGGCCTGTGCCGACAGATGCAGCGAGCGGCCGTCAGCGGCATGGCGCACGAGTATCGATTCGGCCAGTCGCGGAATGTCGTCGCGCAGCTCGCGCAATGACGGCATGCGCAGCTCGATCACATTGAGCCGGTAATAGAGATCCTGACGGAAGGCGCCGCTTTTGACTTCATCGGCCAGATGCCGGTGCGTCGCGCTGATGATGCGCACATCGACCGGTTCCTCGCTGGTCGAGCCGACCTTGCGCACGCGTTTTTCCTGGATCGCTCGCAGCAGCTTGACCTGCATCGACAGCGGCAGATCGCCGACCTCGTCGAGAAACAGCGTGCCGCCGTTCGCCGCCTGGAAAAAGCCGTCGTGATCGGCAACCGCACCGGTGAACGCCCCCTTGCGATGGCCGAAGAACTCGGACTCCATCAGGTTCTCCGGGATCGCGCCGCAGTTCACCGCGACAAAGGGGCCGTCGCGCCGCGATCCGTTGATGTGAATCAGCCGCGCTGCCAGTTCCTTGCCGCAACCGGATTCTCCGCGGATCTGCACCGGCGCCTGGCTGCGCGCGAGTTTGCCGATCATCTGCCGCGCCTGCTCCAGCGGCGGCGCACAACCGATGAGGCAGGGGCCGCTGAGTGAACGCGCCGCCTCGGCCTCGGCGCTGCGCCGGTCACCGGCGGGCTGCGGCAGCTTGAGCGCCGAACGCACCAGCGCGCGCAATTGATCCAGCGAAACGGGTTTGCCGAGGTAATCAAAAGCACCGGCCTTGAGCGCCGCAACGGCATTTTCAGCGCTGCCATGTGCGGTAATCACCGCGACGGGAAGACTGGGATGGCTTTTGGTGATGTGTTCGACGATCGACAGGCCGTCGCCGTCACCCAGACGCATATCGGTCAGACACAGCTCGAAGGTTTTGTGGCCGAGAAGCTCCATGGCTTCCGCCACACTGCCTGCGCAATGCGGCTCCAGCCCCATCCGGATCAGCGTGATGCCGAGCAGCTCCCGGATATCGGCTTCGTCATCCACCACCAGTACCTGACCGGTTGCCAACGCTTTATCCCCCTTCAACCCGCCGCGCAGGTCACGGCAAACCGCGCCCCGCCGGCAGCCTCGATATATTCCAGCATCGCGCCGTTTGCTTCGCAGATTTCACGGGCCAGATGCAGGCCCAATCCGGTGCCGCCGGGATCGGTCGTGAAAAACGGCTCGAACAGTTTCGACCGGGATTCGGGCGGCACGCCGGCGCCGTCATCGACGACATCCAATCTTACCGCATTGCTCCGTGCGGCACGGGCTACCTGCAGGCGTATGCAACCGGGACTGCGGGTTGAATGCCGCAGTGCATTACGGCACAGATTCCACAGCACCTGGTTGAGGTGATCCCGGTCAAACATGACATAGGGATCAATCATCAGCTCCAGTTCGATTTCGTTGCCCTCCAGCCGCTCGGTGGCAACAAACTGCGCAACAAAAGCCTGCAGGTACGGCGCAAGCCTGAAGCGCTCGCGCTCCGCACGCTCGCCGCGATTGAGTGTCTGCACATCATTGATCATGCGGTCGAGGCGGCGCGTGTTGTCGCGGATGATGGTGGTCAACCGCCTTGAACCCGGAGAGACACCTGACTCCTCCTGCAGCAGCTCGGCGGCATGACTGATGGCGCCCAGCGGGTTGCGGATTTCGTGCGCGATATTCGCGGTCAGCCGCCCGAGTGCGGCAAGTTTCATCTGCCGCGCCTCGGCCTGGATGCGTGCCAGATCTTCCAGAAAAATCACCGCGCCGGCGCCGCGCCGTGCCGCAACCGGCACCAGCCGGGCGCGCAGGTTGGCGCCGATCTCGAAGACGTCCGGGGTATCGATCCCCCGGGAGTCGCGCAGCCATTTTTCAAAACGTCCGTGCAATGCCGGTAAATGATCCTTCAGCGCGATAACACCCTCCCCGCGCAATCCTTCGATCATGCGTTCGGCTGCGGAGTTCGACTGGCGCACGATGCCGTCGCCGTCGACCACGATGACGCCGTGCTCCATGTCCTGGATCACCAGTTGGTTGACCTGTGCCATATTGGCCAGATCGATTTCACGCTGCGCGGCCAGTTGCTCGCTGACCAGCGAGCGTTTGGCCAAAGTGTGCGCCAGCCAGGCAATCGCAAAATAGCCGATCGACAGCAGACCGGCCTGCGCATACTGCGCGCCGCTTTCGGAAAAGCGCAGCACTTCATAGGTATGCTCAAGAAGGATTGCAATGGTCGCGATCGCCGCGAAAAACAGCGTCAGCTGCCCGCGTGTCACCAGACCGGCCGCCGCGAGAGAAGTCAGCAGCAGCAATCCGAGCCCGCTGGACAATCCGCCGCTCATATACATCAGCAACACGATGAACACGATGTCGCCGCCGACCTGCACGGCGAGCTGCAGATTGAAACGTTCACGCGCGCGGATCAGCGCAAACATGGCCAGGCCAAAACCGGCATAAGCCGACGAACCGATCAGGTAGAGACGCATGTCCCGCGAGCCGAACTGGAGCAGATCGCCCCAATAGGCCGCCGCCAGCAGCAGCAACAGCGCCGAAACGACACGATAGGTGTTGAACAGTTGCAGCGAGCGCCAGTAGGCGTCGGGAACCGGACGGGCGCCCGGTCTGCCCGGAACAGCGGGGATGGCGGCTTCGGCGTCAGTCGTCATGGAACCGCTCAGCGGGACCGGTGAAAATCATGCTGATGACGGGCCGAACAGAAAAATTCCTGTCCGGTCATGATGCTTTCACCGCGCGGCAGATGAACGCCGCACTGCGCGCAACGCACCATGTCTTCGGCACCCGGCGGCGCCTTCTTTTCAGCGCGATCGCCGGACTCCGCTTCCGAACGCCGGCGCAGACCGCGCACCAGCCAGAGTGCGGCGGCAAACGCAATGACAAGCAGGATGATCTTGGACATTCAGGCTCCACCGCAGAATCAGCCGGCATGCGCAGGGCGCCCGGGGTTTAAGGACTGAGCCCGCTCCGGATCAACAGCCAGCGCTTGCAGAAACCACGAAACCGGATTGTAGCTGCCTATGGTCGCGGCCGACCCGACGATTTCACGTTTGCCGGCGTGGCCGCACAAGGCACCGGATCAACCGGTGCTGCTTGATGGCGCCGCGCGAACCGGAAAAGGAGGGGTGGCGGGCCGTCACGGTCAGAACCGTGGACGGCATCAAAAAATCCTGGTCGGGGTGAGAGGATTCGAACCTCCGACTCCTGCGTCCCGAACGCAGTACTC
>CBHTVL010000129.1:0-6359 GCA_966096475.1 uncultured Burkholderiales bacterium | reverse complement strand
GGTCGGACGAGGATTTCTTGACGCCGACGCCGATCACCACCTTGTTGTTTTCGCGTAGCTTGGACACCAGCGGCGAGAAGTCCGAATCACCGCTGATGATGACGAAGGTATCGACATGGGACTTGGTGTAGCAGAGGTCCAGTGCATCGACGACCATGCGGATATCGGCGGAGTTTTTTCCGGACATGCGCACATGGGGGATCTCGATCAGCTCGAAGGCCGCCTCGTGCATGGGTTTCTTGAAATCCTTGTAGCGCTCCCAGTCGCAGTAGGCTTTTTTGACGACAATATCGCCTTTCAGCAACAGGCGTTCGAGCACTTTTTTGATGTCGAATTCGGAAAACTTCGCCTCACGCACGCCCAGCGCGACGTTTTCGAAGTCACAGAACAGTGCCATGTTCTTGGTGTCGGATGCAGTGCTCATGGCTTTTTTCCTTCAATGGCGTTACCGCTGATTGTGAGGCTTTGCCATTGGTTTGTCGACGCGTACCGGCTTTGCTTTGGGGGCGCGTTGTGGCGTAAAGTATCGAGGTATTTTCAGGGAATTAATTAAGTGTTCAGTGTCCTCTGTTCCATCGAATGCACCCGCCGCACGGCGCCGGGGCCAATGACCGCTTCCTGCGGCCGGTAACCATCAGACATGTCCGACAGCCATAGCGACGATCTCGCGGTTCTGTTTGCCGACATCGTGGAGAGCACGGCCCTGTACCGTGTTCATGGCGACATTGAGGCGCTTAAAATCGTCAATACCTGTCTTGCCGCGATGAAGGAGGTGTTGCCGCGTCATCATGGCCGTCTGGTCAAAACCCTCGGCGATGCCGTGATGTGCCTGTTTCCGGATGCCGACAGCGCCGTCGATGCTGCAGTGGATATGCAGCGGGCGATCACTGCTTTGCATCTGGGCGGGCGCGACATGCAGATCCGCATCGGATTGCATACCGGTCCGGTGGTTGTCGGCGGCGATGATGTGTACGGCGATACCGTCAACGTGGCGGCTTATCTCGCCGATGCCGCGAATCCGGACCAGATACTGATCGCTGAAACAACGCTGCAGCAACTGGAAGCAGGGCGTCGCGAGGCCACCTGGCCCGTTTTTGATGCGATCCTGAAAACAACGCTGGCAAAAACCGCAGTCTGTGAAGTGCAGTGGCGCGACGATCTGGTCAACCGCACCCTGATCAATCCGCATATTCACCGGGTTATTCCCGAAGATGCCGGCAGCCTGGTGCTGACCCTTGGCGGCAAGGAGTCCCGTCTTGATCACTGGCATCCGATACTGACCATCGGGCGCGATGTTTCCTGCGAGCTGGTGGTTCCGGATGTGGTGGTGTCACGCCGTCACGCCACCATCCGCGTCGAGCGCACCCAGTTTTATCTCGTTGACCACAGCATCAACGGCACCTTCATCACCCGCGGCAACGGCGAGGAAATCCATCTGATGCGCCGTGAAATGCTGCTGGAAGGGGATGGCGAGATCCGGCCGGGTTACAGCAGTGCGCTGGGTGGCCGGCCCGTCGTTTCTTTCCGTCGGGACCGGCGTTCCATTTATCGCGTGTAGCGGTTTCAGTCCGCCAGATTGTTGATGATGGTCTGCCCGTCGCGCCCGATCTTGCGGGCTTCTTCCGGTGATTCCCTGCCCAGCGGCGTTTTTGCGATCATTTCGTACATGTCGGCGGCGCCCAGCAGGATGCGCGGTGTCATTCCGGCGTCTTCGAAGGTTTTGGCGATTTCCAGCATCTCGGGCACCCAGCGGTAGGCCTTGGGCGGCATGCTCGTTGACCGGCTGAGGATCCACTGCCGGTTCTCGGCGGCGCTTTCCTGCAGTTCCTTGTTGAGCGCTTCATCGACACCCATTCGTCGCGCGGCCATCAGCATTTCAACGCCCAGTGCAACCGCACCCTTGGTGTAGGAGGCGTAACACATCTTGATCGCAGAGGCGTCACCGATGCGTTCGCTCATTACGCGCACATGGATGCCGCCGCCGTTCAGTGGCGACAGCAGGGCGGCCTGGGGACCTGAAACATACATGCGCATGCTGGCTTTGCCCCGCGGCGGCGGCCCGATGATGCCGGCATCGACGCATTCACCGCCCGCTTCGCGAATGATCGCGTCAATTTCCTGTGCGGTGCCTGGTGCGACGGCATTACAGTCGACAAACAGGCAGCGTTTGCCGGTGGTTTTCATTGCCGCGGCTGCGGCACGTGCATTGTCCACTGCGGCGGCAGGGTTGAGTATCGACAGCAGAACATCGCAGGTCTTGACGAGGTTTTCCATCGTGCCGCAGTCAATGAGTCCGGCTTCAGCGGCCAGTGCACGCGTGCGGGAGCTGCGACCCTCCAGCGCGGCATGCACGGTGAAGCCGCTGGTTTTGAGGGTCTGGGCGACAGCCTGACCCATGTCGCCGGGACTGACGATGCCGATGTTCTGCAGTTTCATGTTGGGACTCCGGTGGGCGTGTGGTGACGATGCGCTAAAATACACGCCTCGGCTTTCCCCCAACAAGAAAATTTTATTCCGTGACGCGGTTTTTGACCGACAGCGCCGGGCGCCTGCAGTGCGCGTCCGTACGACACTGACATGAACATCCCGTCCATCTTCCGCGTGGTTCTGCTCAGTGTGCTCACGCACACGGCCTATAAGGGCAGCAAGGTGCTGATGTCGCTGTCGGCGCTGGAGCTCGGGGCCAACGAATTTTTCGTCGGCATGATTTTTTCAACCTACGCACTGTTTCCGCTGCTGTTGTCGGTTTATGCGGGGAAGGTTTCCGACCGTATCGGTTTTCGCAAACCCATGCTGCTCGGTTCCATCGGATTGTTTGCAGGTCTGGCGCTGCCTTTTATCTGGCAGCGGCTGGAGGTCTTGTATATCGCCGCGGCATTGATCGGCTGCTGCTACATTTTTTATACGGTTTCGGTGCAGCACCTGATCGGCGCCATGGCCGAAGGCATGGACCGCACGCGTAATTACAGCTGGTTCAGCCTGGGCATCGGCATGACGGCGCTGCTCGGCCCGACTTCAACAGGATTCCTGATTGATGCGATCGGTCATCGTGCGACCTTCGCGGTCCTCGCGGCAATGCCGGTGATTCCGGTGTTGTTGTTGGGATTGTGGGCGGGGTGGCTGCCGAAAACCACGCATACCAAGCTGGGCAAGGAAGAGAAGGCCAAACATCGCGTCGGCGATCTGCTGCGTAATCCGCCACTGCGCCGCGCGCTGATCACCGCGGGCATCATCGAAACCGGTCTTGAACTGTATAACCTGCTGCTGCCGATTTACGGTCACCGCATCGGACTCAGCGCTTCAGAAATCGGCATGATCCTCGGCGCTTTCGGTTTTGCGTTGTTGATCGTGCGCTCGCTGATGCCGCATCTGGTGAAGCGTTTCAGCGAGGAACGCGTATTGGCGGGATCGTTGCTGCTGGCAACGGCGGTTTGTCTGGCGTTCCCCTTTGTTACAGGCTTTGCCGCACTGTTCCTGATTTCCTTTGTGATGGGTGTGGGGCTGGGCTGCGGCAGTCCGTTGTCGATGATGCTGGCCTATAACCGGAGGTGTTGGTGCCGTTTGTATTCGGAACACTGTCCACGGCGTTGGGGATGGTGCCTGTATTCTGGCTGGATGCGGTGCTGTTGGCGGCCGCGGCCATGCTGATGCAGCGAGATGCCAAGGGTTTGAAGCGGCGCCACGATTAAAGGCGGCGCCGGTGCGCATTTGCCCGCGGCTGCACCCCCGGGAGCTCATCCTGTATCATTCCGCCCCATGAAAACGACCTTTCTCGATTTCGAGCAGCCGATCGCCGATCTGGAAACCAAGATCGAAGAACTGCGCTTTGTGCAGGACGATTCGGCACTGGATATTTCGGAAGAAATTTCCCGGCTGCAGAAGAAAAGCCAGACGCTGACCAAGGACATCTACGCCAAGCTGACGTCCTGGCAGATCTCGCAGGTGGCGCGTCATCCGCAGCGACCGTATACCCTGGATTACATCAACAGCCTTTTCACCGATTTCGAAGAGCTTCACGGTGACCGTTCCTATGCCGATGATCCCGCGATCGTCGGCGGTCTTGCCCGTTTCGGCGGCCAGTCGGTGGTGGTGATGGGACACCAGAAGGGGCGCGATACCAAGGAAAAGATCCTGCGCAATTTCGGCATGCCGCGGCCTGAAGGCTATCGCAAGGCGCTGCGCCTGATGCGGCTGGCGGAAAAGTTCAACATTCCGGTATTCACCTTCATCGATACGCCGGGCGCCTATCCCGGCGTCGGTGCCGAAGAGCGTGGCCAGTCGGAGGCGATCGGGCGCAATCTGTTTGAAATGGCTGCCCTGAAAGTGCCGGTGATCTGTTCGGTGATCGGCGAGGGCGGGTCCGGCGGTGCGCTGGCGATTGCCGTCGGCGATGTGACGCTGATGTTGCAGTATTCAACCTATTCGGTGATTTCACCGGAGGGTTGTGCCTCGATTCTGTGGAAAAGCGCGGACCGTGCTGCCGATGCCGCGGAAACCCTGGGCATTACCGCAAGCCGCCTGAAAGCCCACGGACTGATCGACAAGATTGTTCCCGAGCCGCTGGGCGGCGCACACCGCGACCATGACGCGATGATGCAGTCGATGAAAAAGGCCCTGCAGGACAGCTGGCGCCAGTTGCGCGAGCTGCCTGCCGACAAGCTGGCCGAGTCGCGCTTTGAGCGGCTGATGGGTTATGGCCAGTTCAAGGAAGCGGAAGGCCGCTGAGCGGCATTGATTCCATGTGGCCGCACATCCGCAGCCTGTCATGAAAGACGCGCTGGTCAGGACGGTGGCGGCTTCGCTGCAGGCGAGCGGTCTGGATTCAAAGTCCCGCATCGCGGTCGGCCTGAGCGGCGGCATTGATTCCGTTGTTCTGCTGCATATCCTGCGCCGCGGCCTGCGCATTTCCCCGCAACGCCTGTCGGCGATCCACGTCAATCACCAGATCAGTGTGCATGCCGCTGCCTGGGCCAGTCAGTGCCGCCGTTATTGCCGTGAGCTAGGTGTCCGGCTGAAAGTCGCTAAGGTGGATGTGGAGCGCGGCAACAGCACCGAAGCCGCAGCGCGCGATGCCCGTTATGCCGTATTTGCAACCGGCGGAGCGGATGTCGTTGCACTGGCCCACAACCGGGATGACCAGGCGGAAACCATGCTGTTGCAATTGCTGCGCGGCGCAGGCCCCCGCGGTCTTGCCGGCATGCCGGCGTACCGCGCCGGTATTCCATCCCTGTGGAGGCCCTTGCTCGACACGCCGCGCAGCGCCATCGAAGCCTATGCCCGCCGTCATCGGCTGGTTTGGGTGGAAGACGACAGCAATCAGGATCGTGCTTATCTGCGCAACTTTGTCCGCCATGACGTGTTGCCCTTGATCGGTCGCAAGGTGGCGGGGGCGGGTACCGTTCTGGCTCGCGCCGCCCGTCTGCAGGCCGAGGCTTCCGATTTGCTGGATGCGTTGGCGGAGCAGGATGTTGATGGTGCAGTGTCGGAGCGCAGCATTGAAGTCTCTGTGCTGCAGCAGTTGCCGCCGCATCGCGCACGGAATGCGCTGCGCTATTTTTTGCGATGTCATGACGTGACCATGCCGGACGCCGTCCGGCTGGAGGAGGCCTTGCGCCAGGCCTGCAGTGCGCGCGAGGACGCAAGAGTTTGTGTTGATATCGGTGAAGTCGAGTTACGGCGCTTCCGCGGCGCTTTGTATATCGTCCGGCCGTTATCGCCGCTCAAGCAGGACTTTGAGTTGGCGTTTCGCGGCACATCGGAATTGTTTTTGCCTCAACTGGGCGGCGTTTTGCGTTTTGAATCGCGCACTGGCGAAGGCATTGCGGCGAAGTGGCTGCGGCAGCCGATGATTCTGCGGGTCAGGGGAGGCGGCGAAGGCCTTCGTCTATCGAGCGATGCTCCCCGCCGGACTGTCCGTAATCTGTTGCAGGAGGCGGGACTGCCGCCTTGGCAAAGGGAACGGCTGCCCATGCTGTATCTCAATGGTGAACTTGTGGCAGTGCCTGGCATCGGTGTTGATGAGCGATTCCGGTCATCGTCCGGGAGTCGGGGCTGGCTTGCCGTCTGGGCCGAGAAATAGCAGCGAAACGCATTCCCCTCGGTGGTTTGCCAAAGGCAGGGGGCTTTGTTAACCTGACTTGGTTCGTTGTCGGGAATAAAAAATCTGCGCGTTCAGCAGCGGATCCTCCCGGCCCCAAATAACGACAATGTGAGGAGGAATTCTGATGCGATTCACCTGTTCATTCACGCTGGCACTGGCAGTTGTCGCAGGTTTGACCATCGCTGGCGGCGTCCATGCGCAGCCCAAGCCCGCTCCGAAGTGGCCGACCAACCTGACGCTGGGTACCGCATCTGTCGGC
>CBHTVL010000128.1:0-6429 GCA_966096475.1 uncultured Burkholderiales bacterium | reverse complement strand
GCCGCGGTTCATCGGCAAACGCTCCAGCACGGTGCCGGCATCGGTCGGACGGTAAGGTTCCGCTGCGGCAAGACCGGCCGTCAGCAAACTGACGAGCAACAGGGTCCGCACGAATACGATGAATGTCATAAAACCGGTTTCAGAAAAGAAAAAGGCAGGGCCGGAGCCCTGCCTTCTTGAAGCGAAAGAAGATTACTTCTTCATTTCGTCTTTTTTGGCTTCAGCTTTCGGAGCGTCTTTCTTGGCTTCAGCTTTCGGTGCGTCTTTCTTGGCTTCAGCTTTCGGTGCATCTTTCTTCATGCCTTCTTCGTGCTTGGCGGCGATGGCACCAAAGCTAACAGCGGCGAAAGCGGCAGCGATAATAGCGGCGAAAATTTTGTTCATTTGGAGCTCCTGAAATTAAGTAAGTGAGTTCGCGACCGGTTTCGGCCACTTGAACCATTAACGCGCAGACAGCGTACTCGTTGACTCACGGCTTAACTGCATGCTCTCAGGCACCTGCCGCTCCCCTCCGAACTACTGACTAGCTCGCGTGGGCCGAATTCTAAACGAAATCAGCAGCTTGCGCTGATATTCCGGAAGCCGCCCGTCGCAAGGCAGCGACACCCTGTTTCCGCCGGCTTCCGGTCACCCTATTTCGCCGCCTTGGCCAGCCCCAGCTCGGTCAGGATTTCCTTGATATCGCCGTATTCCTCGGCAATGTATTTGGTCGTTTCTGCACTGTTACGGTAGCTGTTGGTCATCTGCGCAGCGGCCAAATCGTCATTCCACTCCTTGCTCTGCGTCAGCACCTTGAAGGCGTTATCCCAATAGGCGACCTGGGCCGGATTCAATCCCTTGGGCGCAATCAGCAGCCGCCAGTTGTCAGCCACCATCGGAAAACCCGCCTCTTTGGCCGTCGGCAGCCTGGCCAGCGCCCCCGGCAATCGCTGCGGTGCAGCAATCGCCAGCGGGCGGATGGTGCCGGCCGCCTGCGCGGCAGCAATCGATGACGCCGAATTGACCCAGACCGCGACATGCCCGCCCAGCGTTGCCGTCAGCGCCTCGCCGCCGCCGCCGTAAATCACCACCTTCAGTTTCTTGAGGTCGGCGCCCGCGGCCTTCGCCAGCAGACCCGCGGCAATGTGATTGGCGCCGCCCGCACTGCTCGAAGTACCGATGGGTACCGATTCCGGGTTCTCGCGCAGCGCCTTCGCCAGTTCAGCCAGCGTTTTGTACGGCGAATCCGCCTTTACCGCAAAGCCGATGTATTCGCTGATCAACAGCGAGATCGGCGTGAAATCCGAATAAGTCAGCGTGCTGCGGCCGGTGATGTGATTGGTCACAATATTGTAGGAAGTCACCTGCAGCACATGCGCATCCCCCGCCTTGGGGCCCATATACGCCCAACCGACGGCACCACCGGCACCCGGCTTGTTGACCACGGTTGAAGTCACCGGCAGCGCCTTCTGCTCCTGCCAGATTTTCTGGATCAGCCGCGCCGTGCGGTCGGTGCCGGTGCCCGGCGTTGAACCGACGATGATCTCGATATTGCGTTCCGGTTTCCAACTGCTTTGTGCAACAGCCATGCCGCTTGCGGCCGCCATCAACAAGGCCATCGTCAGACTGATTGTTTTATTCATCACGTCCTCCTCTTTGGTTACCGTTATTCGTTATTGATTCCGAATCAGACGGCTGCCGCGTTCGGCGATCATCATCACCGGTGCATTGGTGTTGCCCGACGTAATCGTCGGCATCACCGACGCATCGATCACGCGCAGGCCCTCGAGGCCGCGCACCCGCAACTGCGAATCGACCACCGCGGTCTCATCATCCGCACGCCCCATTTTGCAGGTACCGACCGGATGAAAAATCGTCGTGCCGATCTGGCCGGCAGCCTGCAGCAGCTCCGCTTCCGATTGAAACTGCGGGCCCGGCATGAACTCTTCCGGCGCATGCGGCTTCAGTGCAACAGAATCATTAACGATACGTCGCGTCAGCCGGATTGCCTCAACCGCCACCCGGCGGTCTTCTTCCGTCGCCAGATAATTCGGCGCAATCGCCGGATGTGCGCGCGGATCGCTCGACGTAATGCGCACCGAACCGCGCGAGGTCGGCCGGATATTGCAGACGCTGGCGGTGAAGGCCGGGAATTTGTGCGGCGGCTCGCCGAAACGGTCGAGCGATATCGGCTGCACGTGGTATTCCAGATTCGGCGTCGCCTGCGCCGGATCGGATTTGGCGAAAGCGCCCAGTTGCGACGGCGGCATGGTCAGCGGACCGGTGCGCTTGAAGGCATATTCCAGCGCCATTTTCGCTTTCGCCCACCAGGAATCGAGCAGCGTATTCAGCGTCACCGCGTTTTTGACACGGAAAGCCAGCCGCAGCTGCAGATGGTCCTGCAGGTTTTCACCCACCGGCAGATCCTGCACGACAGGAATGCTGTGCTGCTGCAATAAGGCTGCCGGACCGATGCCCGACAACTGCAGAATCTGCGGACTGCCGATGGCACCTGCGGACAAAATCGTTTCGCGGCTCGACACCGCATGCGCGACCACACCCTTGCGCGAAAACTCCACGCCGGTCGCACGTTTACCTTCAAAGGTCACACGATGCACCAGCGCATCCGTAACCACCGTCAGGTTCGGCCGAGAACGCGCCGGATCGAGAAAGGCCCGCGCCGCACTCCAGCGCACGCCGCTTTTCTGCGTGACCTCGAAGCGCGACACGCCCTCATTGTTGCCGCGATTGAAATCATCCGTCGCCGGAATGCCGGTTTCGACAGCGGCATTCTTGAAGGCATCGATGATGTCCCACTGCACCCGCGGCGTTTCAACGCGCAGCTCGCCGCCCGCGCCGTGTTTTTCATCCGCGCCGCGCCAGTAGTCTTCGGACTCCATGAACACCGGCAGCACCTGCGCCCAGGACCACCCCGCATCGCCGGTGAGTTGCGCCCACTCGTCGTAATCCCGCGCCTGGCCGCGCAGATACAGCATCGCATTGATCGACGATGAACCGCCGATCACGCGGCCACGCGGATAGTTGATCGCCCGGCCGTTGAGTCCGGCTTCGGCGACGGTCTTGTAACACCAGTCGGTGCGCGGATTGCCGATGCAATAGAGATAACCGACGGGAATACGGATCCACATCCAGTCATCGTTGCCGCCCGCCTCGATCAGCAGCACCGATACCGTCGGGTCCGCAGACAGCCGGTTCGCCAGCACGCAACCGGCGCTGCCGGCGCCGACGATGATGTAGTCGAAAGTGCCGAAGACGGGCATTTTTTAAATTATTTAATTAAATCAATTGGTTATTTGCCTTAACCCCCTCTCCCCATAGTCTCATGGGGAGAGGGTTGGGGTGAGGGGTAATCACCACCGCCTCGCGCCCCTCACCCTAAACCTCTCCCCGGCAGAGAGCGGGGAGAGGGAATTAAAAGCGCAATCAGCCGCCCTTAACCAGCTTCTGCACATTCCAGTTCAGCGAATCCGCGACATAGATATTGTCCTGCGCATCCAGTGCGAGGTAGTGCGCTTCGCCGTACTGATTCGGGCCCTTGCCCTGACCGCCGGTCGCCGCGAGCAGATTCAGATCCATGTCGAGCTTCATGATGCGGCCGGTATGACCGTGCGCCATCATGATGTGTTTGCTGTCACTCATCAGGCACAGGCCGCAAGGCGTACCGGGATGCGCTTTTTCGCGCAGGAATTTACCGTCGGCATCAAAGACCTGCAGCCGCTGATTGGAACGGTCGGCGATGATCACCTGACCTTTCGGATCGACCAGCACCGCATGTGGCTGGTTGAACTGGCCGGCTTCCTTGCCTTCGCCGCCCCAGGTGGTGAGGAAAGAACCGTCAGCCGCGAACTTCAGCACACGCGACTCGCCCTTGCCGTGGCCCTGCGTCACATAGAACTCGCCCTTCGGTCCGAAGGCGATGTCATTGGGCTCATTGAAGCAGCGCAGATGCCCGGCCTGATGCCAGTCGGTCGCGCGGCCCTTCACGCCCAGCACCATCAGGATGCGGCCTTCGGCATTCATCTTGACGACAATGTGTGCGACGGTATCCGTGGTCCAGATATTGCCCTGTGCATCGAGCCGCAGCCCGTGCGGATTGTCGAACACGCCGCGGCCCAGCGACCGCAGGTACATGCCTTGGGGGTTGAATTCCATCAGCGCATGTTCATTGCGGCTGAACACCAGAATGTTGCCATTGCCACGCACCGCCACCGCTGAACAGGGCCCGAAGTTCACGCCCTCGGGCATCCGGAAAATGTCCGGCACGACCTTGTAATTCAGTTCGGGTACGTTCTGCTGGACTGCGATGGTCGCGGCTTGAACCATGAACCTCTCCTTGGGTGCGTTGTTGTTTTACGGCGCACGCTGGTGGTGCGCGGGTGGCAGGAGGATACCGCGGAATATCCGCCGTGGCGGCGCACAGTCCACAGCCCGAAGGGCGGGACATAAGCAATTGTTTTTTAATCAGCTTTTGCCATGCGCCAGAAGCCCTTCCGGGGGGCCACCGCTTGTGCCGTCAAACCGGTACGGTTTCTGCGTGTAAGTCCGTCAGCGCGTCGCCGACTCAATATAAACGGACCCTATCACGAGGCAACACCATGAACACCACCGCCACTCCTCGCCTGTTCCACTTCATCGCCGGCCATACCGGCGCATGGGCTGTCGAACGCAGCATCTGCATCAGCGGCGACCCGCTGCCGTGGGCGCCTTGCATTGCCGTAATGGCCGACGCCCCTCCCGGCCTGCCCGACCGCAGCGCCTGGTCCCTGCGCGGCATCACCAGCAATGAGCGTTATGTCACCCGAAGCGAAAAAACCGCGCTGCTCGCCCGACAGCAAGGCCTCGGCCGCGCACAGTCCCACCATGCCGCACTGATCCCCATCCGCAAGAATGCCGCGTGGTGGGCGATGACCCAGGACGAACGCCGCCTTATTCTGGAAGAACAGTCGCAGCACATCGCCATCGGCCTCAAATACCTGCCGGCGATCGCGCGGCGACTGCACCACTGCCGCGACCTCGGCAGCAACGAACCCTTCGACTTCATCACCTGGTTTGAATTCGCACCAGCCAACACCGGCGCCTTCAATGAACTGCTGACTGCACTGCGTGCCTCGCCGGAATGGCAATACGTCGACCGCGAAGTGGATATCCGCCTGAAACCGGCCAGCGGATAACCCGGCGCGCGTGCTCCGACCACCGGCCCGTTCAGGGCTAGAATGCGTCATCCCTTCCGATCCACAGGAGCCGCCATGCGCATCCACGCCCGAACCACCCTGCCTGCTTTTGCCGTCCTCACCCTTTGCCTGCTCGCCGCCCCCACCCTCGCGCAGCAAAACATGAAACCCGGCCTTTGGGAGATCAACAACAAGATGGGCGGCAGCGGCGATATGGGCTCCAAGATGGCTGCAGCCCAGGCCGAGATGCAGAAGCAGCTCGCGGCGATGCCGCCCGAGCAGCGCAAGCAGATGGAAAAAATGATGGCCGACAAAGGCGTCGGCATGGCGCAGGGCAGCGGTGGCGGCACCGCAGTGCGCGTCTGCGTCAGCAAGGAAATGGCCGCACGCAATGAACCGCCGCCCCAGCAAGGCGACTGCAAACAGGAAGCCCTGCAGAAAAGCGGCAACACCACCAAATTCAAATTCACCTGCAGCAAACCGCCGACCACCGGTGAAGGCGAATACACGATGCTGAGCCCCGAGGCCTACACCATGAAAATGAAAACCGTCAGCCAGGTCAAAGGCAAGGCCGAGGAAATGACCATGGACGCCCAGGGCAAGTTCATTTCCAGCGACTGCGGCAATCTGAAGCCGCTCAAAGGCTGATCTTCACCCGCAACCATCAAAAAAAACGATACGAGGACATCTCTTGAGATTCAAACACTCCGCCATTGCAACAGCATTGCTCGCCGTCACTTGCACCAGCCACGCCGCTGAACAGTACCCCAGCAAAGTCATCCGCATGATCGTGCCCCTCGCCCCCGGCGGCACCGGCGACACGCTGGCGCGAACCGTCGGCGATGAAATGGGCAAAGCCCTCGCCACCAACATCGTCGTCGACAACCGCCCCGGCGCCGGCGGCCTGATCGGCACGCAGACGGTAGCCGCAGCAGCGCCCGACGGCTACACGCTGATCAATGTCAGCCCTTCGCATGTCATCACACCCTCGCTGTACAGCGGCAAGACCTATGACCCGATCAAGGATTTCGAAGCGGTGATCCACATCGCCAACACCTACCAGATCATCGTCGCCCACCCGTCGATGCCGGCGAAGAATCTGAAAGAACTGATCGACCTCGCAAAGAAAACGCCGGGCAAACTGTCCTACGGCTCCGCCGGCACCGGCTCGGCGACGCACTTGAACATGGAGTTGTTCAAATCCATGGCCGGCGTCGACATCACGCATATCCCCTATAAAGGCAGCACCTTCGCACGC
>CBHTVL010000127.1:0-6454 GCA_966096475.1 uncultured Burkholderiales bacterium | reverse complement strand
GTAGATTTTCATGTTCTGCCCGCCGCTGAAGGTGCCGGGCGGCAGCGGCAGGTGGTCGTAATACGCCTGGTAGGCGGCGGCGCGGCGGGCAAGGAAGACGTCGACCGGATCAAGGTCCTGCGAGCGGTCATTCGCGTAATCGTTGTCGACTTCGTGGTCGTCCCAGGTCACCAGCCAGGGGCAGGCGGCATGCGCGGCCTGCAGGTTCGGATCCATCTTGTACTGGGCGTAACGGTTGCGGTATTCGGCCAGCGTGTAGGGCTCCGGGATGTGGTGGTCGCGCACCCGGCCCTTGCCCCAGGAACTTTCGTAGATGTAGTCGCCGACATGCACCACGAAATCCAGCTCCTGTGCGGCCATGTCGCGATATGCCGCGTAGAAGCCTTGTTCGTAATGCTGGCAGGACGCTACCGCAAAATTCAGTTTGCCGCGCGTCTCGTCGGCGGGCGGCGCAGTGCGGGTCCGGCCGACGGGGCTGACCGCATCGCCGGCCATGAAGCGGTACCAGTACCAGCGCGAGGGTGAGAGTCCGCGCACCTGCACATGCACGGCATGCGCGAGTTGCGGTATCGCCGGCGTTTCGCCGCGATCCACGATCTTGTTGAATTTGGCGTCAGCGGCAATTTCCCAGCGCACGGCAACCGGTGCTTCGGGCATGCCGCCGCCGTTCAGCGGGTCGGGCGCCAGCCGTGTCCACAACACCAGGCTGTCGGCTTGCGGATAACCGGAGGCGACACCCAGCGTGAACGGATTCTGCGTGAAACGCGGCTGGGCAATGACACGGCCCGCCGGCAGCAGCAGGGCTGTGGACAGCGCGGCGCTGCGGATCAGGAAGCTGCGGCGGGAAGCGGTCATCAGATTGCATATAACGCGGCAACCGGCAAAACGCTGACAAACGCCGGCTGACGGGGCGCTTGATGGCGGATTCGACGCGTTTGCCCCATCATGGGAAACTATGGCGACTCATTCTGAATGTGGAGGAACATCCATGCGATGCGCATCGATGCTGCTGGTACTGACGGTCTGCTGCGCGGTGATGCCGGCGGCGGCCCAGGTCAACAAGTGGGTGGATGAAAAAGGCCGCGTGCAATACGGCGACAAGCCGCCTGCGGGCAAAGGGCTAGTCCAGAAACCGCCGGTGAATGTGCCCGCGCCGGCAAAGGCGCCGGCGGGCAAGCCGCTGGCGGTGCAACCCAAAGTCCATGTGCCGGGAGATCCGCTGGTTGCGCGGATGCATGAAAACGAGGAACGCAAGCAGCGCGAAGCGGTGGCCGCCAAATGCTGGAAGACCGGGCAGGAAGACTGCAACGAGCCGGATACGATCCGGGAGATGATGGCGCAGGAGAGAAAAACATCGACGGCCGCGCCCAAACCGAATCCGCGGGAACCACTGCCGGATGATTTCTGCAAGCGCAATCCCAAGGTCGAAGCCTGCATGGCCAAAAAGTAGTGTGACAGCGCAGTCCGGCCAGGGTATGCCCATTGTTCTCAACATCATCGGCCCCGGCCGCGTCGGCCGTTCAATCGGGCATCTGCTGCATCACGCCGGCACCTGTGCTGTGCAGGATGTCCTGAGTGCGGAGTTTGCGACGGCACAAGCCGCAGTTACCTTTATCGGTGGCGGCAGCGCAGTGCGGCGCCTGGGTGAGATGCGTCCGGCGGCAATCTGGTTGCTGACACCACCGGATGACGCCATCGCATCCATGGCGACGGCACTGGCTGGCGCAGGCCGGGTGCGTGAGGGCGATACCGTGTTTCATTGCAGCGGCGCGCATTCGTCGGCGCTGTTGCAGCCGCTGTCCGCGACCGGCGCTTATATCGCCAGCGTGCATCCGCTGAAAACCTTTGCCGAGCCCGCGCGGGCCATTACTTCATTCGCCGGTACCTGGTGCACCACCGAGGGTGATGCGGCGGCGCTGACGGTATTGCGTCCGCTGTTCGAGCGGCTCGGTGCCCGCCTGGCGCAGATCGACGCTGCCGGCAAGACGCTGTATCACGCCGCCAGCGTGCTGGTCTGCAACGATCTGACCGCACTGATGGAGGCCGGTCTGCGCAGTTACGAAAGTGCAGGACTGGATCGCGCGACGGCGCAGGCCATGATGGAACCGCTGGTGCGCGAGACGCTGGACAATGTGTTTGCGCTGGGCACGGCAGCTGCGCTGACCGGGCCGGTGGCACGGGGCGATGCCGCTGTTGTTGTGCGACAGCTGGCCGCGCTCAATGCACTGGATCCGCGGATTGCCGGGGCTTATCGCGCGCTGAATGTGATTGCGCTGGACCTGGCGCGGGCGCAGGGCGGCACCGCGACGGCAGCATTGGATGCCGTCGCTGCAGCCCTCAATGACGTGAATCAAAAACAACAATAAAAACAGATAATTGCAATTGCGCTCCAGAGCGTGGTCGCGACACGGTTGAGCAGCGGCTGCTTGTTACAATCGCTGCATGACTGAACAGCCGAAACATCACTTGTCCGCCTTGCCCGCCGTTGACGAATCCACGATCGCCGCCATCCGCACGCAGGTCATGCGCGCCATCGCGCTGAACCGTGAGCCGGGTTATCACTTCGCCGGCAACTTCCTTGATCTGTCCTACGATCATGTCAGTACCGACCACACCTCGTTGTCGGTGGATGTGCAGCCCTTTTCATCGACAGTGGACGGGCAACTGAGCCTGTCCGGTTTTGCCATCCTTGCCGATCTGGCGATGGCCGGTGCGGTGCGTGCGGGGTTGGAGCCGCGTACAAGGCTGGCGACTGTGACAATGAATCTGCAGTTCACCGGCGCACGCGCCGACGGCTGCTTGCATGGTCGCGGCGAGATGCACGGCTTTGTTGAAGGTGCTGCCGGCAGTCAGGGTGTGAGCACCGTGGCGATCCGCAACGACGCCGGTCTGGTGTGCACCGGCACGGCGACCTTCATGGTGCTGAAGCCGCCGAAGGGTGTTGAGTTGCATCCGGTGCCGCATCGCCGGCGTGGCGAGAATCCGACGCCGGATATTCCCGGCGGCAAACTGCGTCCCGATGAAAAGAAAATCCTCGCGGCGGCAGATCTATCGCTCGCCGCGGTGCGTGAACACGGCGGCTCTTTTGTCCAGCACTTCTGGGGCGTGCAGGCGACGCATGTGCCGGGCGGTTCGCATTCCACGGTCAAGAACGGTCCGCATATCGGCAACCGTGTCGGTCATGTACAGGGCGGCATCCTGCTGGGGCTCGCGGCTGAGAACGCGATTGCCGCGCTGACGCCGCACTGGCAGCTCACCGCCCTGTCGGCCTGGTATATCAGCCCCGGCGAGGGCCGCGCGCTGAAAATCCGTTCGAAAGTCGTTCATCACGGCCGTCTGGTTGCCGTGGTGCGTAGCGAAGTCACCGGCAAGGGGCATGACGGCAAGCGGCGCAAGGTCTTCGAGTTGATGACCACCCACGCTTACCGCTCCGAGTAGTCATGCCGCTGCGCACGCTGACCGGCAAACACAGCGATCCGCGCAAGGGTCGCGGCGCCGGGGTCAATCCCGAAGGGCGTTTCGAGCAGGTCGGGCGCGAGGGTTACGACGACGGCTGGGAAAGCGCTGCGCAGGACGGGGAGCGCGCGCTGAAAACCGTGGTGACTGACGAGCGTGCAAAATCCATCATCGCCCGCAATGATTCGCCGGACATCCCGTTCACGCAGTCGATTAATCCCTATCAGGGCTGTGAACACGGTTGTATTTATTGTTATGCGCGCCCCAGTCATGCCTATCGCAATCTGTCGCCGGGCATCGATTTCGAAACGCGGATCTTCGCCAAGATCAATGCGCCGGAACTGCTGCGCAAGGAACTGTCGAAGCCTGGATACCAGTGCGAGCTGATTGCGCTCGGCGCCAACACCGATCCCTACCAGCCGGCCGAGCGTTCGCGCGGCATCACCCGCGGCATTCTTGAAGTCTGTGCCGAGTTCAATCAGCCGGTGGGCATCGTCACCAAAAACGCACTGGTCGAACGCGATATCGACATCCTCGGGCCGATGGCGACCAAGGGCCTCGCCGAAGTGTTTGTGTCGGTGACCACGCTGGATCATGAACTCGCGCGGCGCATGGAGCCGCGCTGCACGGCACCGGCAAGGCGGCTGCAGGCGGTGCGTGCGCTGGCTGATGCCGGGATTCCAGCCGGCGTGATGGTGGCGCCGGTGGTGCCCTTCCTCAATGATCATGAAATCGAGGCGATTGTCGCCGCCGCTGTCGAACACGGTGCGCAGCGCGCAGCCTACATCCTGATGCGCCTGCCGTATGAGGTGAAGGATCTGTTCCGCGAATGGCTGGAGCGAAATTACCCGCTGAAGGCTGCGCACGTCATGAGCCGCGTGCAGGCGATGCGCGGCGGGCGCGACAATGATCCGGAATTCGGCAGCCGCATGCGCGGTGACGGCGAGTTCGCGCAGATTCTCGCGCGGCGTTTTGATATTGCCTGCAAAAAGGCCGGACTCAATCAGGCGCGTCGCGGCGAAGGAATGCAGCGGGACACCTCGCAATTCCGGGTGCCCGGCGCAGTCAAACAGGGTAGTCTGTTCTAGGAATCACTGGAGGAGTGGTCATGCGCAAGGAAGTGGCGTTGTATGTCGACGAAGCTCTGGGTAAATACGGATTTCCCGACGGTCATCCCTGGGGAACAGACCGGCAGAACGCCTTCTGGAAGGAAGCGGCGAAGCAGAAGCTGGATCTGGCTGCTGAACTGACAGGTTCACGCGCGGCGACCGCTGACGAGATTGCGCGTTTTCATGGCGAAGACCATGTGCAGCGCGTGCACCAGTTATCCGACCAGGGTTATGGTTCCATCGACTACGGCGATACGCCGGCCTTCCCCGGCGTCTATGAGGCTACTGCCCATGTCGTCGGTGCGGCACTGGACGGACTGGCGCGGGTGATGGCCGGTGACGTGCTGCGCACCTTTCAGCCGATCGGCGGACTGCATCACGCTTCGCGCGACAATGCCGCCGGTTTTTGCGTGTTCAATGACTGCGGCGTAGTAATCGATACCCTGCGTTCGCAATACGGCATTCAGCGCGTGGCTTATGTCGATATCGATGTCCATCACGGCGACGGTTTGTATTACCCCTACGAATCCGATCCTGATCTGGTTTATGCCGACATTCACGAGGACGGGCGCTTTTTGTATCCGGGTACCGGCGCCGAGACCGAGCGCGGCAAGGGTGCAGGTGCGGGTCTCAAGCTGAACATCCCGATGAAGCCGGGTTCGGGAAACGCCGAGTTCATGGCCGAGTGGGAGCGTGTGGAAGCACATCTGCGCGCGCACAAGCCGGAGTTCATCGTCTTTCAGGCGGGTGCGGACAGCATTGCCGGTGATCCGCTGGCGCATCTGCAATACACCCCGGAAACCCACGCGCATGCGGCGCGGCGGTTGTGCGTGCTCGCCAATGAGATGTGTGAGGGCCGCATCATGGGATTCGGTGGCGGCGGTTACAACCGCACGAATCTCGCGTTGGGCTGGTGTGGCGTGCTCGATGCGTTCATCCGCGGTTCCGAGAAATAAGGATGGCTGATTTGAAACTCAGTGTCCTCGACCAGTCGCCGGTCATCAGCGGCCACACGCCGCAGCAGGCGATCCAGCAGACGCTGCGTCTGGCGCAGGCTGCGGAGCAGATGGGTTTTTCCCGCTACTGGTGTGCCGAGCATCACTCGATCATGGCGCTGGCCGATCCCTGTCCGGAAATCCTGATCACGCGGCTGGCATCAGCCACATCAAAAATCCGCGTCGGTACCGGCGGCGTGTTGTTGCCGTATTACAGCCCGTTAAAAATTGCCGAGCAGTTCCGAATGCTTGAGGCGCTGTTCCCGGGGCGCATTGATCTGGGCATCGGACGCGCGCCCGGCGGTGATCAGGCAACGGCGATGGCGATGGGTCAGGGCCGTTATCCCTCGGCCGATGATTTTCCGGACCAGGTGCAATACCTCGCGGCCTTTCTCGATGACGACATGCCCGACGATCACCCGTTCCGTCAGGTGAAGGCGCAGCCGGCGGGGCCGACCAGTCCGCAGATCTATCTGCTCGGCTCATCGGACTACAGCGGCGCACTGGCGGCACAGCTCGGATTGCGTTTTGCCTTTGCGCATTTCATCAGCGCGCGCGGCGGCGACGTCGTGATGCGCGATTACAAAAAGCGTTATCAACCGTCACCGCGCGAGCCGCAGCCGCAGGCGATGGTTTGTGTGTTCGTGATTTGCGCGGACACCCAGGTGCAGGCGCAGCGTCTGTCGCAAAGCGTGAATCTGCGCCGGCTGAACATGGATTACGGCGTCAATGCGCCGGTGCCGACGCTGGAAGAAGCGGAGCGTTATCCCTATACCGATACCGACCGTCAGCGCATTGCACACCACAGCCGGCGCGTTGTGCTCGGCACACCGGATGTCGTCAAACAGCGACTGCTGGAGATCAAAGACGAGTTTGAGGCGGATGAACTGATGG
>CBHTVL010000126.1:0-6498 GCA_966096475.1 uncultured Burkholderiales bacterium | reverse complement strand
GCGGCCAGGGTTTCGCGGATGCGTTCGATGACTTCCGCCCATTCGCCGGCGGCGCGCTGACGGAAGATGCTTACCCTGTCGTACCACAGGCTGTCTTCGCGGGTGGATTGCCAGTACCAGAAATGTCCGGCGGCATGCGGCAGCATCAGCAGGACTTCCTTGCCCAGCGCGCCGGCGAGATGTGCAGTGGTATTGCTGATGGTGACGATGACATCGCAGGCGCTGATCAGCGCGGCGAGGCCGTCAAAGTCGTTCTGGTTGTCGATGGCGTCGAGATGGATCAGGTCAACGCCCGTTCGTGCACGCAGTGCCGCGCGCTCCTTTCCGGTATCGCCGTATTGCAGGTCGACGAATTGCAGCCCCGGCGTCTGCAGCAGCGGCAGCAGCGTGTCGAGGGACATGCTTTTCAGTGCGCCGTATTCCTGGTTGCTGCTGTGCCATGACAACCCGATGACCCGCTTTTTTGGCCGGGCAAAGCTGTTGCGCAGGGTTGCGCCGCGTTTTGTATCGGCAAGCAGGTAAGGCTTGCGGTGGCTGAGGAAATCATCGCTGTCGTTGCGCAACAGAGCGCCGAGATTGCCCAGCGGAATCTGTTGCTGGTAGCCGCCCACCTTGACCGCCCTGGAGAAGGTGGTGATGGTGATATTCGGGAATGATCTTGCAAACAGCGGGTGCAGGCGTTTTTCGATGGCGAGGATAATGCCGCCCGTGCGCGCAGCGACTTCATTGAGCATTGATGCAAACAGGATCTGGTCGCCCGGACCCTGTTCCGCCCACACCAGCACAGTGTCCGCGGTCGGCGATCCGTTCCACAGCGGTTTGCCGAAATTGTCGGGATTCAGCAGCGTCTGTGCCTGTCCGGGCACTGTCTTGAGCTGCGTCCATTCGTCCCAGCGCGCCTCATAGTCTTTCCAGCCTTCGCGGAAGCGCCCGGTGAGCAGCAGGGATACGCCGCGACGGAAACGCGCATGGACGAAACCGGGCCGCAGGCGCAGCGCCTCGTCGTAGGCGGCCAGCAAGTCGTCGTATTGATTCAGTGCGCGCAGCACGCCGGCTCGCATGCAGTGGATCTCGGCGTTGTCCGGTTGCAGTGCCAAGGCGCGGTTGAAATCAACCAGCGCAGACTGGAATTGTCCGCACCGCGCGTAAGTACTGCCGCGGTTGGTGATTGCCGGGATGTGCCCGGCCACCCTTGCGATAACCCGGTCGTAACAGGCCAGCGCCTGGGAATATTGACCGCGATCGAACAGTTCATTGACGCGGCGGAAATCAATGTCGGGGTGTACCGCGGATGATGCCGTGGCATCGGTGGCGGCGGGATTTTTGCCGCCGGTTTTCCGGGTGATGGTGAAACCGATTTTTTTTCTTGTCGCCATGCAGCAGTTACCGGCGCCGTGTTTGCGACGACGGTTCGGCAATCGCGGCACAGACCCGCTGTATGACTTCGGCCCAGTCGCCGGTTCGGCGCTGGCGGAATAGACGTACCTTGGGATACCAAAGGCTGTCTTTGCGGTCAGCCTGCCAGTACCAGAGTCGTCCGGCGGCATGGGGCAACATCAGGAATACTTCCTTGCCCAGCGCACCGGCGATATGCGCGGTGGTGTTGCTGATGGTGACGATGATGTCGCAGGCGTTGATCAGCGCGGCAAGGCTGTCAAGGTCGGCGGTGTTGTCGATGGCGTCGATATGCAGGATGTCGGTGCCTGTGGCGCCGGCGGTTGCCGCGCGTTCCGCGGCGGTATCGCCGTACTGCAGATCGACAAACCGCAATCCGCGTTGCTGCAGCAGGGGCTGCAGCGCAAACAGGGCCATGCTTTTGTGTTCGCCGAGTTCGGCATTGCTGCTGCGCCATGAGATGCCGCAGATGCGTTTGCGGCCCGGCGCGATGGTTTTGCGCAGCGCGGCGCTGCGTTGCGCATCGGCGGTCAGAAAGGCTTTGCGCCTGCGCGGAAAATCGGTGGCGCTGCTGCGCAAATGCCGGCCGAGGCTGCCCATCGGCAGTTGCTGATCGAAACGTCGCTGGCGCAAGGCATCAGCGACGGTGGTGACTTCGCATTCGGGAAAGGCGCGGGCGAACAGCGGCTGCAGGCGGTCTTCCACGGCCAGGATCATCCGTCCGACCCGTGCACGCGCTTCGTTGAACATCGAGGCATACAGGATCTGGTCGCCGATACCCTGTTCGGGCCAGACCAGCAGCGTGGCGGGTGTGGGCTGTCCGTCCCACTGCGGCTGCTTGAAGCGCGAGGGCAGCAGCGTCTGTCGCGTGGCGTTCCGCGACCATTTGTCCCAGCGCGCCTCGAAATCCTGCCAGCCCTGGGCAAAGCGCCCGGTCTGCAGCAGGAGATTGCTGCGGTTGGCGCGGGCGAGACTGTAGCCGGGGCGGAGGGACAGCGCCTGGTCGTAGCTGGCGAGGGCTTCCTCGAAACGGCCAAGCTGTTGCAGCGCATTGCCGCGATTACCGTGGGATTCGGCATGCCGGGGGTCAATGGCAATGGCGCGTTCATATCCGTCGAGGGCGTCATGATGACGGCCAAGACTCAGCAGTACGTTGGCGCGGTTGCTGTGCGCGTCGGCGAAGTCTGGGCGCAGAGCAATGGCGCGGTCGAAGCTGGTCAGCGCCGCATCGTGGCGCTTGAGCATTTTCAGCGCGCTGCCGAGGTTGCAGTGCGCGGTGGCGTGATCGGGCTGCAGCGCGATGGCGCGGCCGTAGCTGGCAACCGCGCTGTTGTAGCGTTTGAGGTCGAACAGCACATTGCCGCGGCAGTAATGGCTTTCGGCCGTCGTGGGCTTGAGGGCGATGGCACGGTCGAAATCGGCGAGTGCCGCTTCATGTTGTCCGGCGGCGCGGCGGGCAAGCCCGCGGTTGGCATAGGCGGCAGCCTCTGCCGGTTTGACGGCGAGCGCCTGACTGATCAGTTTTTCGGCTTCAGCGGGGTTCCCGGAGCGCGCGGCGATCACGCCGAGAAGGTGCAGCGCATCGAACTGGCCGGGCTCGGCCGCAAGGACCAGGCGGAACTGCTGCTGTGCACCGGCCAGTTTTCCGGCTTGCAGCAGCGTCAGTCCTTCCTGCAAGGCGGCCTGCACGTCAAGGACTTTGGCCTTGGCGGCGCGGTGAATGCTGAACTGGATTTGTCGTCGATTGGCCATGAGACGAGGTGCGGCGGGGAAGCAGGGAGATTACACGCCCCGACGGGGTTTACAAAGCAACATCAGGGGCGATGCTTTGCCGGGATGGAATCCGGCGTGCCTGCGGCACCGGTTGCGGCGTTTTTGACGGGAACTGCGCACGAGGTGTGGACTACACATTGGTGGCTTGCAACGCTTCCTCTAGAATCGTTCGCAAATATCCTGATGTGACAAAAACCGGAGGAGAGCTGTATGAACACTGCCGCGCAACCCGTCGATCAAGACGGCATCCCCGTTTGCGACGGGCCCGACCTGAATCCGCGCAAGCCGAAGTTGAAAGCGCCGCCGGGGTCCATCGATTGCCATGCGCATATTTTCGGTCCGGTCGCGAAGTATCCGTTTTCGCCGAAACGCCTGTTCACGCCGCCCGATGTGTCGGTCGCGCAATACAAGGCACTGCTGGCGCTGCTGGGCATCGAACGCGCCGTACTGGTGACGCCGAGCGTATACGGCATGGACAATGAACGTCAGCTCGATACGCTGAACGAGATGCAGGGGCACTGGCGCGGTGTGGCTGTGGTGCCCACGGATGTGTCCGACAAGGAACTGGAGCGGCTGCACAAGGCGGGATTCCGCGGCGTACGCGTCAATCTTTTCGCGAAAAGCGGCTTGATGCTGGAGGATCTGGAGGCCACTGCGGCGCGTATTGCCGGATTGAAATGGCATGTGCAGTTGCATGCCGACGCGCGCAATCTGTCAGAGCTGGTGCCCCGTCTGCGCAAGCTGCCGGTCGATGTGGTGTTTGATCACATGGGCCATGTGCCCGCTGCCGCCGGCGTTGCGGATCCCGGCTTTCAGGCGCTGCTCGGTCTGATGAAGGAAGGCCGTTTCTGGGCCAAACTTTCGGCGCCGTACCGGCTGTCGGAACTGCTCTACCCCTGGCATGACGTGACGCCGTTCGCGCAGGCCCTGATTGCCGCTGCGCCGGACCGGCTGGTCTGGGGCAGCGACTGGCCGCATCCCGCAGTGCCGGGGCATATGCCGGCGAATTTTGTGATGCCGAATGACGGTGATCTGCTGGATATCCTGTCGCTGTGGACCGGTGATGCAGCCGTGCAAAAGAAAATTCTCGCGGACAATCCGCAGCGGCTTTACGATTTCTGAGGTCGGCAGGTTTTGATATCCGGAGGGGATATGAAACAAATCATCAGCAGTTTCGCGCAATGGGGATGGATGCTGGCCTTCGCCTGTTCGGCGATGGCGCAGGATTATCCGAACCGACCTGTAAAAATTGTTGTGCCGCTGGCGACCGGCGGCACCGCCGACATCCTTGCGCGTTTTGTCAGTAACGATCTGGCGGCCAAGCTGGGCAAGGCGGTGCTGGTGGAGAACCGTACCGGCGGTGGCGGGCATATCGGCTCCGAATTCGTCGCCAAGTCGCCGGCCGACGGTTACACCTTGCTGTCGGCCGGCATTCCGCAGGCCATCGGCATGAGTCTTTACAAGGACCTGCAGTACGATATGGCGCGCGATCTGGTGGCGATCACCCAGGGCATTACCGCGCCCAGCGTCATCGTGGTGCATCCCTCGCTGCCGGTGAAATCAATGAAGGATCTGATCGCCCTCGCCAAGGCCCGGCCCGGCAAGCTCAACTTCGGTGCCAATACCGGTTCGCCGAATCATCTGGCCATCGAGCTGCTCAACGTCAACAACAATCTCAAGATCGTGCATGTGCCTTACAAGGGCGCGGGCCCCGTGGTGACCGACGTGATGGCGGGGCATATCGAGCTGGCTTCATTGGGACTGCCGCCGGCCCTGCCGATGGTGCAGGCCGGTCGTCTGCGGGCCATTGCCCAGACCGGTTTGAAGCGTTCCGGGCAACTGCCCGATTTGCCGACAGTCGCCGAGTCCGGGGTTCCCGGCTATGACGTGACTTCCTGGTACGGCTTCTTCGCGCCGGCACGTACGCCGGCTGCAATCATTTCAAGACTGAATACCGACATCGTAGCGGTGCTGCGGATGCCCGAGGTCAACAAACGATTGGTCGCCTTGGGCGCTGACGTCGTACCGAATTCACCGGATGAATTCGGCCGTTTTGTTCGCGATGAAATCCAGAAATGGGCCAAGGTCGTCCGCGCCTCCGGCGCCAAGGCCGAATAAGGGAACAACTGCCATGACCGAACCGAAACTCACCGGAAAAATCGCACGCGAACGCATCGTGATGCTCGACATCCCGCGGCCGGGCAAGGCTGTGATTGACGCTTATCTGGGGCTGACCGATCTGGCCGGCACGGTGTCGGATGCGATGGATGAGCTGGGCATCCACGGCGCGATTCCGGCAGCGAAGCTGCAGCCGATGCTGCCCGGCGCGCGCATGGTCGGTCCGGTGATGACAGTGCGCAACATCATGCAGGCGGTGCCGCCGACGCTGGGCGCGCAGGCGCGCAAGTCCGGGCAGGCTGACATCGAGGCGCACAATCTGGCGAAGCCCGGTGATGTGCTGGTGATCGAAGGCGTTGAACACATTTCCAGCCTCGGCGGCAATTCGGCAAACGTCGGCAAGCGCCAGGGCGAGGCCGGCGCGATTGTTGACGGCGCGACGCGTGATGTGGCGACGGCGCGCAGCATCGGTTATCCGATCTGGGCGCGCGGCGTCAGCCTGATGACCGGCAAATGGCGCGTCGAGACGGTGGCGATCAACGGACCGGTGCAGATCTGCGGCGTGCCGGTGAACGCCGGCGATCTGGTGGTGGCCGACGACAACGGCGTGTGTTTCATCCCGCGGGCGCGCATCGACGAAGTGCTGGCACGGGCGCAGGCACTGTCCGCCGGCGAAGAGGAACGCAACCGCGATGTCGCCGCCGGCATGAGTGTGGTGGATGTCGCCAACAAGGCCTACTTCAAGAAAATCGGCGTTTAGTTATTCGTCATCGTTCATGCAAATCCCGCAGATCGTTCCCTCCGGCCACGCCTGCGGCGCCGAGATTGTCGGCGTCGATCTCAGCTCGCCGGGGCCGCTGACCGCGGAAGCCCTGCGCGCGGCGCTGCGCGAACATCTGGCGGTGGTGGTGCGTGGCTTGCCGCTGAGCGATGAATCGCTGCTGGCGCTGGGCGCGATCTTCGGCACGCCGGAGATGCAGGGCGTCAGCGTGCTGAACCAGCAGGCCGATGAGGTCCGGCAGGAAAATCTGGTGGTGTCGAACCGCATGCTGCTGGAACGACCCACCGGAACCATCGGTCGCGGCGAGGCGGCGTGGATGACCGAGCTGTCATACCGCATGCGGCCCTGTTCGATCGCGCTGTTGCATGCGCTGGAAGTGCCTGCCGCAGGCGGCGAAATGGCGTTTGCCAACCAGTATCTGGCGTACGAGC
>CBHTVL010000125.1:0-6498 GCA_966096475.1 uncultured Burkholderiales bacterium | reverse complement strand
GTCATTCGCGACGGCAAACCGGTGGTGGGTTTTGCTTTCAATTCCACCGGCCGTTATGCCTGCGGCGCGCAGATGCGCGCACGCTTCATTCCGCGCATTCTGAAGGAGCCGCCGGAAGCATTGCTTAATGCCGCCGGCGACAATTTCGACGCCGAAAAAATTCTTGCGGTGATGATGCGCCGGGAAAAACCCGGCGGTCACACCGAACGTTCGGTGGCCATCGGCACCATTGAAGTGGCCTGTTGGGATGCCATTGCCAAGATCGCCGGCCAGCCACTGCACCGGACCATTGCAGAAAAATACAATAAAAACAATAAGTTGGATAAAGTCCCTTGTTACGTCGGCGGCGGCTGGTATGCGCCGGGCAAAGGTATTCCCGAGTTGCTCGCCGAGATCGGCGACAAATTCGCGCAGGGCTACCGCACGATGAAGATCAAGGTCGGCGGCATGTCGATTCCGGAGGACATCGCGCGCCTCGAAGCGGCGCTGAAACTGATCGGCGACAGTTCGCGGCTTGCTGTCGATGCCAATGCCGGTTTCGATCGCGATCGTGCGCTGGCTTATGCGAAGGCGCTTGCGCCGTACAAGCTGCGCTGGTTTGAAGAGCCGACCGATCCGCTCGACTTCGCGCTGCTTGCCGAAGTCGCTGCGATTTATGAAGCACCGATCGGTACCGGCGAAAATCTTTTTTCGACCCAGGACGTACGCAATCTGATCACCTTCGGCGGCCTGCGCGCCGACCGCGACATCATCCAGATCGATGTGCCGCAGTCCTACGGCATCGCGCAGTTCGCGCGCACGCTGGTGATGTTGAGGGAACGCGGCTGGTCGCCGGCGTCGGTGTTTCCGCATGGCGGCAACCAGATGACGCTGCACATCGTCGGCGGTTTCGGCCTCGGCGGTTGTGAAGCCTATCCGGGCGTGTTCGGCATGTTCGCCGGATTCGCCGATGACGCGAAAGTCGAAGACGGTTATCTGCGTTTGCCGGACCGTCCGGGTATCGGATTCGAGGCGCAGAACGCACTGTATGCGGTGATGCGCGAAATCGCGCCGGAACTGGGTCGCTGAATAAAAAATCGATGAGGGGGAGCAATATGAAATCGACATCAAGGATTGTAAGGTGGTTGGTGGCGACGCTGCTGTGTGCGGCCATAACGCCGGCACAGGCAGCCTGGCCGGAAAAACCGGTGCGTGTGGTGGTGCCGTTCGCGGCCGGCGGTCCTGCCGATCTTGCGGCGCGGCTGATTGCACAAAAACTCTCCGAGCAGTGGCGGCAGCCGGTGGTGGTCGACAACCGCGGCGGCGCCGGCGGCAATATCGGCACCGCGCTGGTCGGGCAGGCCTTGCCCGACGGCTACACGCTGCTGCTGACGACCTCGGTGTTCATCTGCAATCCGAGCCTCTACAAGAACGTCGGCTACGATGCCTTCAAGGAATTTGCGCCGATCATCCTCGCCGGCGTGTCGGCCACGGTGGTGTCGCGTCATCCGTCGTACACCGCAGTCAATTCGATGCAGGACATCCTGCAGCAGTCGAAGATTGCGCCGATTCCCTTTGCATCACCCGGCATCGGCACCGCAGGCCATCTGTCGGGTGAACTGTTCCGCAATATCACCAAGGCCAATCTGCAGGCAGTGCCGTACAAAGGTGCAGGCCCGGCGATGACCGCGCTGCTTGGCGGAGAAGTGCGTCTCGGCTTCACGGCAGTGCCGCCGGTAGTCGCGCTGGCACGCGGCGGCAAGCTGGTGCCGATCGCGGTGACCAGTCTGAAGCGGCTTGATGTGTTGCCCAATGTACCGACCGTCGCCGAAAGTTATCCCGGCTTCGAAGTCGACAATATGTACGGACTGCTCGCGCCGAAGGCGACGCCGGTTGCGCTGATCCGCAAGATCAATGCCGATACCCGGGTTGAGCTGAACCAGCCCGACCTGCGGCAGAAGTTTGTCCAGGATGCCTTCGAAATCCGCGGCAATACGCCGGAGGAATTCGCGCAGTACCTTCGCGCCGAATTCACCAAATGGGCGAAAGTGGTCAAGGATTCCGGCGTTCGCGTGGATTGATCTGCGATCACTGACACGGGGTATGAGAAAATGCCGGTCTGTAACCGAGCGTGACACCCCGTGAAAAAACTCCAGCACCTGTTTGAAAGCAACCGCATCTGGTCGGAGCGCATCCGCCGCCAGGATCCGGAGTTTTTCAGCAAGCTTGCGCGTCAGCAGTCGCCGGAATATCTGTGGATCGGCTGCTCCGACAGCCGGGTGCCGGCCAACGAGATCGTCGATCTGCTGCCGGGCGAACTGTTTGTTCATCGCAATGTCGCCAACGTGGTGACCCATACCGATCTGAACTGCCTGTCGGTGATCCAGTTCGCGGTCGACGTGCTCAAGGTCAAACACATCATCGTCGTCGGCCATTACGGCTGCAGCGGCGTCGGTGCCGCTCTGCGGGGCGACCGCATCGGGTTGTGCGACAACTGGCTGCGTCATGTGCAGGACGTGCGCCAGAAGCATGAGGAAAGGCTTGCGATGTTGACGGATACCCGTGCGCGCGGCGATCGCCTGTGCGAACTCAATGTTGTCGAGCAGGTCGCCAACGTCTGTCAGACCACGATGGTGCAGGATGCCTGGGAACGCGGACAGGATCTGACCGTGCACGGCTGGGTGTACGGCCTGCGCGACGGACTGGTGCGTGATCTCGAATTCAGCGCCACCACGGCAGACGAGGCCTCGACGCGTTACATCGCGGCGCTGGCTAACCTCGACTGAGGCCGCGCTTCATTTCCGGATTCTGATTTCGCGGCTGACCGCTTTGGTGGTGCCGCCCCAGGTCGGGGCATAAGCGGCTTTGCGGCCGACGCCGCCGGCCACCACAATCATCAGGTCTTCCGGTTTTTCGGCGACGCGGATGATGTTGGCCGAAGGGTCGCCGCCCGCCGCCATGCGGCGCGTGCGCATGGCCGGCGCCAGCTTCTCAACGGGCAGGCAGGCACGTTCCCAGATCGCCGCTTTGGTTTTCTGCTTGTCCAAACCTTCACGGTTGAACAGGTCGACCCATTCCGGCGGCAGGATGCACAATGGCTCGCCGCCGCCGAGCAGACCGGAGCCGCCGGCAACACCGGCAATCAGCATCGACTGCGCGAAGGTCTGTGCCATGTCGGCAGCGGTTTGGCTGTCGGAATCGTTCACTTCCACGGTGCCGGCGATGCCGACCACGGTCACCACACTGGCGTCAGCCGCAAAGCCGCGCTCGACATGCAGCGGCGTCCAGGGATTGCCTTCGGTATTTTCGGCGAAGCAGCAGGCGTATTTGGCGGGCTGGCCCAGGGTTGCCATGTCGAGTTCGCCGGGTTTGGCGCCGCAGATATTCTGAAGAATCAGCGTCATCGCGCGACCGATGGTGGCATTGGCGCGGTGGCCGGCGCCGAGTGCATTGGCGGCGCCGTTGAGTCCGATCTGTGCGGCGATCGGGCCGCTGACGATATAGACGGGTGTTGCCGAGCCGGTTGTGGTGGCGACGCCGAGCAGATTGAACTGCGGGTCGGCCAGTGCATCCACTGCGGCCACCAACACCGGAAAGTATTCGGATTTGCAGCCGGCCATCACGGCGCAGATGGCGATGTCGCCGGCAGTGGCCATCGCAAAACTCGGCGCGACCATGGCGATTTCTTCACCGGTTTCGTAACCGTTTGCCGCGAGCATCGTGCTGACGCGTTCTGCGGTCGGCGGCACCAGCGGCAGGCCGTCGCTCAGATAGGTTTCAGCCAGTTGCTGCTGAACCGTTTCCCATGACTCGTCATGGCTGCCGCGCCAGATTTCCATGATGCCGGGGGTTCAGCGATCCGTTTTCGACAGAAAACGGTGCATCTCGGTATGGTCGGCGATGAAGCCCAGTTTTTTCTCCATCGCGTTCCAGACATCCGCCGTCGGTTTGGCGAATGCAGTGGAGGTCTTCATCGCTTCAGCGATTTCCAGCGCGGTGCGCACGTCTTTGGCCATCAGGCCGGCAGAGAAACCGGCGTTGTAAGCACCGGAGAGCATGTACTGCTTGCACTTGTTCTTCGTCGTGTTGTTCATGCCGCTCGAGGTGTTGATGATGTCGACGATGACGTCCGGATCAATGCCGAAAGCCTCGCCGGCATGCATCGCTTCGCTCGCGGCAATCAGTCCTGCCGCGGAGACGTAGTTGTTGAGCGCCTTGATCGCATGGCCGGCGCCCAGCGGGCCGGCGTAATAAATCTGCTTGCCCATTTTTTCAAGCATGGGTTTGACGCGTTCAAAGAGGACTTTGTCGCCGCCGACCATGATCGACAGCGTGGCTGCTATCGCACCTTTGACGCCGTTGGACACCGGTGCGTCGATGAACTGCAGCCCGCGTTTTGCCAGCACCTCACCCAGTTCGCGTGTGCCCATCGGCGACGATGAACTCATGTCGATGATCAATGCATTCTTTTTGGCACGTTCGAGAATGCAGTTCTTGAGCGAGTCCTTGTCGCCGCACAGCGCAGTGCGCACGGCTTTGCCCTCGGGCAGCATGGTGATGATGATGTCGGCGGCCGCGCCGAGATCGGCGAGGCTGGCGGCGACGGTGACACCTGTTTCACGCGCCAGTTTTTCAGTGCGCGCAGCATCCAGATCGAATACGACCACTTTGTAGCCGGCGCGGGCGAGGTTGCCTGCCATCGGCGTGCCCATCGCGCCGATGCCGACAAAACCGATCACATCACTGGAGGTTGCCATAATTTTTAATAAAAACAGATAGTTATGATTGTTTTACATCGGCAGTTCAACGCCGACCTTGCGCGCCCGCGCCAGTTCAACCAGCTTCACCGCGGTGTAAATGTCCTGGATGCCCATGCCATGCGATTCATACAGCGTGATGTCATCCTTTGCCGCACGGCCCGCAGCCCTGCCGGTGAGCACGTCGCCGATTTCGGTCAGTACATCCCAGCTGAGCAAACCGTTTTCAACGGCGGGCAGCAGGTCACCGCATTCATTGCGCGCAGTGCCGCGCGAATCGACAGTGATGAGTTTACTGCGTGCAACGGTTTTGCTGTCGATCTCGCGCCGCGACAGCGCATTGGAACCTGCTGCATTGACATGTTGTCCCGGCTGCAACCAGTCGCCGTCGATCACCGGCGTCGAGGACTTGGTCATGATGTTGACGACATGCGCACCGTTGATGGCTTCGGGCGCGGAGGCGGCAGGGATCACCGGGATGCCCAGCTTGTCGCCCATTTTTTTGCACCAGGCTTCGAGTTTGTCGCGAGTGCGGGCATAGACGCGCGCTTCACGGATGTTCAGTGCGGTGACCACGGCTTCCAGTTGGCCCATGCCCTGAAAGCCCGCGCCGATCTGCGCCAGCACCGAGGCGCCGGGATTGGCCAGTGCTTTGGAGGCCACGCCGCTGGCCGCACCGGTGCGTACCATGCCCAGCCATACCGCCTCGACAATGGCTTCAAGCAGGCCGGTCTTCATGTTGAGCAGGTGAATGTAAAACGATTTCCGCCCGCTGCCGGCGGTGTAGTAGTACTTGAAGCCGATGGTGTTCAGTTCCGGCGCCGACGCCTGCAGCACATGCTGGATGCCGAAGGGCGTCTGGATGCGCGCGCGCGGCAGGTCCGTGGCGCGACCGAGCGCGCGGTCTTTCAGCGAGCGCTCGACCTGCTCGAGCGGCATGGTGATCAGTTCTCTGACATTGTCTTCGTTGAGGAACAAAACCATAAAAAACCTTTAGCCACGGAGTTTTCGGGGAAAAACAATTTAACAGGATATGCAGGATGAACAGGATAAAAGCGGCCAATCTGCATGGTTTTTATCCTGCAAATCCTGTCCATCCTGTAAATTGAATTTCAGCCTTTCTTGTTTTTCTTCGCTTCAGCACGAATCGCCGACAGCGTCGTGCGCGGCGTGATTGCATCGGGATCGACGCGCAGTTCCAGCAGCGAAGCGGTTTTGGCCGACCACGCGCGTTCAAAAGCGGCTTCGAAGTCCTCGGTTTTTTCGACGATCTCGCCGTGCAGGCCGTAGGCGCGGGCCAGTGCGGCGAAGTCCGGGTTTTTCAGTTGCGTGCCGCTGACATTGCCGGGGTAGTTCTTTTCCTGGTGCATGCGGATGGTGCCGAACATGCCGTTGTTGACGACGATGAAAATCACCCGGGCGTCGTATTGCGCGGCAGTCGCCAGTTCCTGACCGTTCATCAGGAAGCAGCCGTCGCCGGAGAAGGAAATTACCGGACGTTTCGGATAAACGATTTTCGCGGCGACGCCCGACGGTACGCCGTAACCCATCGCGCCGCTGGTCGGTGCGAGCTGGGTGCGGAAGCCGGGGTAAGGGTAGAAACGGTGTACCCAGATTGCAAAGTTGCCAGCGCCGTTGGTAATGATGGTTTCCGTCGGCAGGCGTTTGCGCAGGAAGTCCATCACCTCGCTCATATTGAGCTTGCCCGGCACCTTGACCGGTTGCTGCCACGCTTCGAGTTCGGCGCGTGCTTCCTTGGTCC
>CBHTVL010000124.1:0-6562 GCA_966096475.1 uncultured Burkholderiales bacterium | reverse complement strand
GCGTGCCGGACTGGAAGGCTGCGTGGTTCACTTCCGCAGCTTTTCGACATGCCAGAAATCGACCAGGGCGGTGTTCCGGTGGCCGATCATGTTCAGATTGACTGCGGAATAATCCCAGACAAAGTGACGGTCCAGGCAGGTCTTGTACTGGGAGCTGATCCAGACGCTTTTTTCGGGAATCTGTTCGGTATTGAAAATCACCGTGTTCGGCGGATATTCCGGAGCGTCCTTGGCGTTGATATGCGCGCCGAAAACGATATTCAAACCGTGCTGGTAGAAGCGGTTTTTGCTCAGCGTCGCCGGATAGCCCGCGAGCTGCGCTTTTTCGACGACATATTCCGCGGCCTCGAGCAATGCCATCGCATGGATGTAACCCGGCGGCTGCAACAGGCAGACATTGATTACCGGTTTGCCTGTGATGTCCTGCATGCTCATCGCTTGGCGATCATGACTGTTTGATTTTGGTGATCTTCATTCTGCCAGATTCCCGGAAACGTCTTCGTTTCCCGGCGGCAGGATGGCGGGTCACGTGGCAATACCGGGATTGCCTGCGGTTCCGGTCAACTTCGGGCGGTTCAGCACCGGAGGGCGAATCACTTTTTTATCGCGCAGATAACGCGTCACCACATCCCAGACCGGTTCTCCGGAAGCGCCTTCAGCGACGGGCGCCCAGCTGGCCAAGCGGTAGTTCTTGCCGGCTTCCACGACTTTTCCGCTTAATCTTAAATCATTGATTCTATTGCCGATTTTTTGTACCGGCGCACAGGCATATTGCAGTCCGCCAACCCTGACCATGTCACCACCCTGCTGATAATAGGGGTCGGGGTTGAACAGGTTGTCACAAATGTCTTCAAGAAGATTCTTGAGATTCTCGCCGGTGATGGTGTTGACCGTTACATGCGGATAAGTGATTGCCGTCATGTTCATCACGTCTTCCGTGGTGATGGTTTCGCCGGGCAGGATGGAAGTGCCCCAGCGGAAGCCCGGCGAGAACGCGATTTCGGCATTCTGCGTTTCCAGCAGCGCATCCAGTATCAGCTGATCAAAGCTGCCGTTGAAATTGCCGCGGCGGAACAGCAGCCCTTCGCTGACCGCCAGTTTTTCGTTGAGTTTTTTCTCGTAAGGCGCCCGATGTTTGCGGATCAGTTCGCTCATGTCCGTATCGGGTTTGATCAGATTCGCAAAAACGGGCAGCAGCCGGTAACGCGATGATTTGACGCCATCGCCGCGCACATCCAGTTCCAGCACGCCGAGAAATTTTCCGTTGGAGCCGGCATTGGTCACCAGCGTGATGCCCTGGCGATTTTTGACCATGATCGGCTGCGGTACCGCATCGTGAGTGTGCCCGCCGAGGATGGCGTCGATACCGGAAACCCGTGAGGCCAGTTTCAGGTCGGTGTCCATGCCGTTGTGCGACAGCAGCACAACGGCTCGCGCGCCTTTTTTGCGGACTTCGTCGACAGTCTGCTGCAGACGCTCCTCCTGGATGCCGAATGTCCAGTCGGGCACCAGATGTCGCGGATTGGCGATGGGGGTGTAGGGGAAGGCCTGGCCGATGATCGCAACCGGTGCACCGTTGATCTCGCGCAGGGTGTACGAGCGGAAGACCGGATCATCAAAGTCTGCAGTGCGGATGTTCTGTGCGAGAAACTCGATCCGGCCCTTGAAATCCCCGCTGACCACTTCCTGCACCCGATTGGCGCCGTAGGTGAATTCCCAGTGCCCGGTCATGATGTCCACGCCCAGCAACAGGGCGGCATCCACCATATCCTGGCCCTTGCTCCAAAGCGCAGTCGCCGAACCCTGCCAGCTGTCGCCGCCATCCAGCAGCAGGGAGCCCGGGCGCTGAGCACGGATTTGCTTGACAAGGGTTGCAAGGCTGGCGAATCCGCCAACCTTGCCGAAGGTTCTTGCGGCATTCACAAAATCGAGGTGGGTGTAGGCGTGGGCTTCACGCGTGCCGGGCCTGATGCCGAAATGTTTGAGCAGGGCCTCACCGACGAGATGGGGCGCACGGCCGCGGGCACCGGCAATGCCGATGTTGATGTCCGGCTCACGGAAATGGCTGGGCAGCAATTGCGCATGACAGTCGGTCATGTGCATCAGGGTGACGTTACCCCGCGCCTTGCCCAGATCGTAAAGAGAGCCTGCATGCGCTGCGGCATAAGCGTTGTTGCCGGCCATGGGCATGCCCTGGGCGGCCGCGACGGCCAGCAGTTGCAGAAACTCCCGGCGGGACAGGTTCATTGCGGCGGACCCTGAAAAAAGAAGGCCTGGATCACCAAGCCCTGCATCAATGCTTTTGTGCAGCGCTTACTTGTTGATCGGTGACTGCGGATCGATCAGATACGCCACCATGTGCGCCACCTGCTCCGGCGTCAGATGTCCGGTGGCGCCCAGACGCGGCATGTTGGAGCAGGGGAAATAAACCCAGGCGTTGTAAATCTTGTCGTAGGTGTATTTGGCGATGGCTTCGGAGTTGCCGCGCTGTTTTCCGTAACCGGTCAGTGCCGGACCAACATTGCCGACATTGATTTCTCCCGGCGCCAGACCATGACAGTTCTGGCACAGCGCACCGTTTTCCTTGCGGTTCTCGGTTTTGCCGTCGCGGATGCGGTCGCCGGCGCCGTCATGGGCGAGCATGTCGCCGGTTTTCCAGTCGCCGACGAGCTGGCCCGACGCCGGGTATTTGATCGAATCGCGCGCGAGCTTGACCACTTCCGCGGCTTCCTCGGGACTCAGCTTTGCGTCGCCGACCTTGCTGCAGATCTGCTGGGAGCGGTCCTGTTCCAGCCGCTTGAGGTGTGCGGGAGAGGCGGAGAAGGCCTCAAAGACCATTTTCTCGGCGATCTGCCGGGTCGTTGCCTGATCAGGATAGGACGCGCAGCCCGCGACAAGCAGACCGGCAGCAGCGAACAGGAACCATGCAAATGATTTTTTCATGTCAGTCTCCCCTCAACGTTTAAATCCGGGCACCTGGATCACGGCGTCATTGCCCTGGCGGTTGAGGAAGGTGGTGAGTGCAATCGAATAGTCGGTCGCGTATTTCAGGTCGGGCAGGCGCATCTGCCATACGCAGTCGTTCAGGCGCCACTGCATGGTCCTGACCACGTAGTGCGAACCGCGATAGGCGGGCCATGTGGAGGAGACTTCCTGCGCGCCCGCCTTGCTGGTCATGTGCACCAGATCCTGCAGGCGGATGCGTTTGCCGGGTTCGCCATGGCATTGCACGCAGCCGAAATCGGTTTGTCCGCTGCGGCGGTAAAACAGATACTCGCCGGCCTTGTACATCTCGTATTCTTTCTGGTGATTCAGCGACACGTTGACCTTCATGCCGTTGGAGCGTGAAGTGATGAACAGCGCCAGCGCCTCGATGTCCGAACCTTTGCTCGCCGGTGCGCTGATGGCGGTTTTGACGAGTTCGTTGCGGTCAAAGCCCTGCAGGCGCGTCATGCAGGTCAGCAGCCGGCTTTCGAGATCTTCCACACGATCAGTATCCGCAAAGTAGCGCGGCAGGCGTGCGGCGGCGCCTTCCAGTTTGCCGGGGCCCATACCGAAATCGCATTGCTCCAGCGAAACTTTTTTGGGGCCGCGTTTTTCGTAAAACAGCGCCTGGCCCTGGTCAATCCATAATTCCCCGGGGTTGTCTTCGACCAGCATTTTGCGTCCGACGGCAAGCGGATCACCGCTTTGCGCGAAAACGGGCGGAACAGGCGCAAGGTGCAGGGCGGCCACTGCAGCCGCGCAAATGCCAAGCCGGATATTCATGGTCTCTTCCTTGTTCTTGGGGTTGTCAGCGGCGGCGCTCAGGGGCGGTCAGGTGCCGGCCATCACGGCAACTTCGTCGGTGCGCTTGTCGTCTTTGTTGTCGACCCAGGTCACGGCGATTTTGTCGCCGACCTTGGCGCCCTTGACCCGCACGCCGAGGAAGGGGTCGCGCGAGATTGCCTGACTCCACTGGGCATCGAGCACGGTGCGGCCGTTATGCTGAACAATGACACTTTGAATGAAGTGCAGCGGCACCACGCTGGTCGCCGTTTTCCGGGTTCCGGTTTCCATCGGATGGCGCATCAGAATGCGGACGTCTGCGATATCCCCCTGCAGCGTCGCGCGGATTTTCATCGGGTCAGCCATGTTTTTCCTTTACTGGGATTCAAGCCGGGAGGGCGGTCAGCCGCAGCCGCCGACGGTCACTTTGACTTCTTTGCTGGCGGTATAGAACTTGCCGTCGGCCTTGATGATGGCGCGTACATCGGAGGTCTGTCCCATCTTCAGCCGTGTCGAGACGTAGCTGTCGGCGCCGGGCAGGATGTCGAAACTGGCAGCCAGGGGGAAGGGATTTTTCTCGGCGACGATCGCGATGCTTTGGGTATTCGGAATGCGGCTGGTCACTGCAACCGGAACAATGGCGCCGTTCTCGGCAATGTCGGGTGCGGTGATCGTGATGTCCTTGCTGTCGATCAGATTGCTTGCCCCCAGTCCTTTGAGGGTTTCTGCGACGGCTTTGGCTTCGAAAGCCGTTTTATTCCATGGCGCAGCCCAGGCAATACCGGTTTTGAGCAGCCCGGTTGCGGTCGCAATAAAAACTGCGCCGGCACTGCCTGCGAAGCGCAGAAATGAGCGGCGGGGGTGTTTCATGGCGATTTCTCCTGTTGAATCTTGGCGGCGCCGCGTTCGGGGCGTCACCGGGGGAATGGCGAAAATAGGGCGTTCGATGCTAGCCAACAGCGCTGCTCTTGTCTACCCGAGGGGGCTACCCCGCAGTCTCCAATCCGGTGCTTACGCTTTGGCCAGCCAGACGCCGGATTTGCCGCCGCGTTTTTCTTTGAGCCCCAGCGATTCGATGCGCATGCCGCGATCCACCGCCTTGCACATGTCATAAATGGTCAGCAAGGCGACGCTCGCAGCGGTCAGGGCTTCCATCTCCACGCCGGTTCTTCCCAGTGTTTCGGCCGTGGCGATACAGGTAACCGCATGTTCCTTGCGCGAGATGCGGAATTCGATTTCAACCGTGGTCAGCGCCAGCGGGTGGCACAGCGGAATCAGTGTTGCAGTCTGTTTGGATGCCTGAATGCCGGCGATCCGTGCGACGCCCAGCACATCCCCTTTTTTTGCCGTGCCCGAGACAATCAGGCGCAGCGTTGCCGGCTGCATGACGATGCGTCCGCTGGCGCGCGCGAGACGTTGGGTCTCGGCTTTGCCGGCGACATCAACCATCCATGCCTGCCCCTGACTGTCGAAATGGGTTAATTTCCGTGTAACAGATTGTTTTTTCATTGGGAACTCCTCGAAGGCGGATTTATCATAGCATCATGACCCCGCGGTTATTCCTGTTGCTGGCCCTGTTGTGTGTGCCCCGTGTGCTGGCGCAAGCCCTGCCCGAGCTCGGCGATGTCTCGGGCGCTGCAATCTCGCCCGCCGATGAACGCAAACTCGGTGAAAGCATCATGCGCGAGATTCGCCGCGATCCGGCTTATCTGGACGATGCCGAAGTCGCGGAATATGCCAACAGTCTCGGCTCGCGGCTGACGGCGCGGAGCGATTCGGCAAGGCAGGAATTCGAGTTCTTTGTCGTTCGCGACGGGCAGATCAATGCGTTTGCCTTGCCCGGGGGATTCATCGGCATTCATACCGGACTGCTGCTGGCGGCCCAGAGCGAGTCCGAAGTCGCCGGCGTTGTTGCGCACGAGATCGCACACGTGACCCAGCGCCACATCGCCCGCATGATCAGCCAGCAGGGGCAGAACCAGTTGATGTCGCTGGCTTCCATGGCTGTGGCCCTGCTGGCTTCACGCTCCAATTCGCAGGTTGCCGAGGCGGCCATCGCCTTCGGTCAGGCCGGCGTCGTGCAGAACCAGCTCAATTTCACGCGGGACAATGAGCGCGAGGCGGATCGTGTCGGCGTGCAGCTGCTGGACGGTGCGGGTTTTGATCCGCGGGGCATGGCATCGTTTTTCGAGCGCCTGCAGCGGGCAACGCGGGTTTATGAAGGCGGTGCGCCGGCTTATCTGCGCACCCACCCGCTGACCTTCGAGCGGATCGGCGACATTCAGGGGCGTGTCGAGCAGATGCCTTATCGTCAGGTGCCGGACAGTCTTGAGTTTCAGCTGATTCGCGCCAAGCTCCGCGCCGAGAATGACACGCCGCGAGAAGCCATCGCTTTTTTTGAGGCGAGCCTCGGTGAACGCAAATTCCTGTCCGAGACCGCTTCGCGTTATGGCCTGGTGGCGAGCCTGATTCGCGCCCGTGATTACGAACGGGCTAAACGCGAACTCGCACCCTTGCGCAAAACGGCCAGCCCGATCATCGAAAATCTGGCCTGCCGGATTCCGGATGCGGCCGGTGACGCTGCGCAGGCGCTGGCTTGTTACGAAGCGGCAAGACGTGTGTATCCTGCGCCCCGTGCGCTGTTCTACGGTCAGGTTGAACAACTGCTGCGTCTGCGGCGTCCGGCGGAGGCGCTGAAATTGATCGATGCACGCCTGCAATCCCAGCCCGACGAAGCACGCCTGTACCGGCTGCAGGCGCAAGCCTATGCGGCACAGGGCAACACGTTGTCCCA
>CBHTVL010000123.1:0-6648 GCA_966096475.1 uncultured Burkholderiales bacterium | reverse complement strand
GATGCGGACAGCGCATTGGCCTTTTGTGCGCGGTTCAGCGTCAGGCGCGTGACGTGATTGTCGTGCTGGCGCAGCAGTTCGTCGCTCATGACTTCATGTGGCCGGCGTGATGCTGGCGCGAACTTCGGCCGAGCGGTCCCAGAAGTTCGGCATCTGCGGGCTCGAGTAACCCGAGACAAAGGGTTTGTCGGCGCCGGTTGCGGGATCGAAGACGTGGCGTTTGACTGCGCCGATGTTGGCGCCGTAAACGTGGATGCTGATCGACGGTTTGTCGTTCAGTGCGTTGGAAACTTCATGGATGTCGCCGACAGTGGGCGACACGCGGTCCACCTGGCCGGGCATCAGGCTTTCGGTTTTACCGGCGCTCATCGGTTTGCCCGGCGCGGTGTGGGTGAAGCGCCGCGCATTTTCCGCGCCGCGCATCATGCCGACGAGTCCCCAGACCGTGTGGTCATGCACCGGCGTTTTCTGGCCCGGACCCCAGACGAAGCTGACTACTGAAAAACGTTCCAGCGGATCGCAGTACAGCAGGTACTGCTGGTAATACTGGGGATGCGGCTGTGCGGCTTCATCGGGCAGCCAGTCATCGTGTGCGATCAGGTCGCCGAGCAGTTTGCCGCCGGACTCGTGCATGACTTTTTCATCATGGCCGTTTTTTTCGATCAGGCGGGTGAATTCGGCGACGAAGTGACGGAAGCGCTGGGTATTTTTCATGATCGGGCCTTCAGTTCGGAAAGGATTTCATCGGTATGCGCGCCCAGTGCCGGCGGCGCCCGGCGTACGCCGAGACGCTGGCCGGAGACGCGCTGCGGCGACACCACGGTTCTGGTTGGCGTGCCGTTGGGCAGGGTGATGTCTTCCACCCATTCCATGTGTTTGACCTGCGGGTCGGCCAGCACCTGGGAGTAGTTGTAGAGCGGCGCGCAGGGCACGCCGCGTGCGTTCATGCGCGCCAGCAACTCAGCGGCGTCATATTTGATGAATTCTGCTTCGAGCAGTTCACGCAGCACATCCTGGTGCTGCGCGCGCAGCGTTGGTGTGGCGAAGCGCGGATCACGCGGCAGCGTGGTGTTGCCGATCGCCTCGCAGGCGGATTCCCACAGCTTGTTGGTGCCGGCAGCGAGCGCGAAGTAACCGTCGCGGCAGCAGAAGGCGGCGTAAGGTGCATTCATCGGATGCGCCGAACCCAGGCGCACCGGATCGCGGCCGGTGCCGAACAGTTCGCTGGTCTGCAGGTTGGCGATGCCGAGCATGCTGCCGAGCATCGATACATCAAGGTGATCCCCCTGTCCGGTGGCGCGGGCCTTGTGCAGGGCGGCCGTCACGCTGAATGCTGCATACAGTCCGGCGGAGAAATCGGCGATCGGAATGCCGCATTTGGCGGGGCGTCCGTCCTTGTCGCCGGTGACGCTCATCACGCCGCTCATCGCCTGCACCGTCATGTCAAAGCCGCCTTCGGTGGCGCGCGGGCCGGTCTGGCCGAAGGCCGATACCGAGCAATACACCAGTGCCGGATGTTTTTTGGACAGCGAGGCGTAATCGAGTCCGAATTTGGCCATCACGCCGGGGCGGAAATTTTCGAGCAGGATGTCGGCGGACAGAGCCAGCTTGCGCGCCGCCGCTTTGTCAGTCTCCTGCTTCAGATCAAGTACGACTGATCGCTTGTTGCGGTTGACTGAGGCGAAGTACTGGCTGTAGCCATCAAGAATCGGCGGCCATTGCCGCATCAGGTCGCCTTCAGGCGATTCCACCTTGATGACGTCGGCGCCCATGTCGGCGAGCAGGCAGCCCGCAAACGGTCCGGCCAGGACCTGGCAGAACTCGACAACACGTACACCTTGTAACGGCAGCATCAGGAGGAATAATCAGAGGTAAAAACGCAGAAGTATAAGGCGCGGTAAAAACGGTTGTTATCGTATCACGCGGTGCTCAGCCGACGACCGTGGCGGCAAAGCTGCCATCGCGGTCCAGATCATGCAATGCGGCGATTTCACGCGCGGTCGGCGGGGCTGCCGTTTCGGCCAGGCTGTGATCGAAGCGGAATCCGGTTTGCGCGGTGATCTGGTCAATGCTGGCGGCCGGGTTGTAGTGTTCCAGCCGGAAGCGCGAACCTTCCTCCGGTTCGCGTGTGAAGACGGCCAGCGGCGTGACCAGTGCGGTCATGTGGCCGGAAGCCGTGACGAAATCCAGCTTGTCGACCAGTGCGCGCGTGCTGTGGTCGGTGCGCCAGGTCACCACGCGTTTTGCTGTCGGCAACATCACGGCCGCGCCGCCGCCGCCGGGCAGGCGTACCCGCGGGTTTTCCCAGGAGCCGATCGCGGACACATTGGTGCGGCCTTCGGCATCGATCTGGGCGCAGCCGAGATAAACCAGATCGAGGCCGCCGCGTGCACAAAGGTCGTAGAAATCCTGATTGGCAAAAATTGCCGCGGAGCCGTGAACGATCGCCGGATCGCTGCTCGACAGCGGTACCGTTACCGGCTGCGGTTCGACGCCGCCGGCGACATTGATGTAAGTGAAATCAAAATCGTAGGCGCGTTTCGCCAGCAGGCAGGCGATCATCGGCAATGTCGAGTTGACGCCGCTGAAGGTGATTTCGCCGGCGCGGATCTGGCGGGCGAGATTGATGACGACAAAGGAAAACGGTGTCCAGTCCATGAGCTGAGTATAACGGGCGTGAAGTTTCAGTTTGTGCGGTAAGCGGCCAGCCATGCGATGGCGGTGACGGTGATCACGGCGCCGGCGATGATGCGGCGGTTGAGGGTTTCGTTGCGCAGGAAGATCGCGCTGCCGAGTACGGTGACCAGCGGATAGGCGGCAATCACCGGTGCAACGGTTGAGACCGGTGCCCGCGCCAGTGCGGCATACATCAGCACCATGGCGCCGCCGTTGACCAGTCCGGTCAGTGCAAACCAGCGCAGGCCCTTGGTGTTCAGGGTGCGCCGTCCGCCGTGGCGCATCTGCTCGGCGCCGACCACTGCGGCGGAAGACACCAGATAACCGATGACGCCGGCGGCGAAGGGATTGCCCCACAGCAGCAGCCCGGCTTTGGCGCCGGCCTGTGCGAAGCCGCGCACGATGGCGCCGGCCACCGGCCAGACCAGTTTGCTGCCGATGATGCGGGCCGGTGTTGTGCCGGGCCGCCATGACAGCAGCGCGACACCGGCTGCGACGGCCACCGCGGCGATGGCTGCCTGCGGCGGCACGTGTTCACCGAGCAGCAGCGAGGCGGCCAACATGGCGAACAGCGGCGCAGTGCCGGATATCGCGCTGGTGACGGTCGGTCCCAGTTCTTCGTTGGAGCGGAAGGTCAGCAGCGTTACCAGTGCCGGATAAAAAAGACCGACGCCGGCAAAGATCAGTGCCGCGGCAAGATTGAAAGCCGAGAGTTCAACGGTGAACGGTGTGGCGATCACAAACAGCAGCGTTGCGGTCGGGATGCTGACGGCAGCGCCTGAGCGCGCGTCGAGGTGGCGCAGGCCGATGCGTGAAGTGATCATGCCGGTGCCGAAGCAAAGTGCGCTGAGCAGGGCGAGCGGCAGGGCAATGACGTTCATAACTATTTGTTTTTTTTAAGTATTTTTCAGTGCCCGCAGAATGCTGCGCCATATCTGCAGTTTTTTTGCATAGGACATCGCGGCGTGCGCCGGACTGGTCGATGGCAGTCGCTGCAATTGCAGTGTGCCGGCTTCCAGCCCCGGCGCTACGTGCTTTTGAAAGCAGCGTTCGGCAGTGGCGCCGTTGAAAAACACATGCCGGATGTTGTTGTGCTGTGCAAGAAAAGCCACCAGATCGTTGGCAATGATCGAGCGTTCATCAATGGCGGCGTCGAGGCTGCCCGGTCGCACGCAGGCGGCGAGCACATCCCACAGCGCAATGCCCGATTGCCGCAGTTTCAGTGTGCGCGTTGCATAAGGCAGATCTGCGGACGCGCCGACGAGTTCACCCATGATGCGCCAGAAGGCATTGCGCGGATGCGCGTAATACTCGCCGGCGCGCAACGATTCAACGCCGGGCATGCTGCCGAGGATCAGGATCCGCGACTTGCCGTCAGCGACCGGCGCAAAGCTGTGGATGACCGGAGCGCGGGGCAAGGGATTCAGCGTCCGATATTTGTCGCGAGGTCTGCAACTTCAGGCGCTTCGGCGAGATGTTGTTCCAGCACGCCGGGGGCGTCCGTCATATACCGTTCGACGGCCGGATAGTCGATTTCATAATCGGGGTGCATCGAGCCGGGCCAGCCGCCGCGCGGTACTACCGCAAAGGCTTCCACCATGAAGCCCGGTACCAGCGTCAGTTCCGGCTGTTCACGCAAGCGGTCCGTCGGCACCAGTTTTTCCGCGGTGACCAGCACGCGTTTCGCCGCACGGGTCAGCGGGTGATCCCAGAACGGCGAGCCGTAGATGCGTGCATTGCCCAGCTCGTCGATTTCGGCTGCATGAATGACGGCGATATCCGGCCGGATCGCGGGAATCACATAGACATCCGTTCCGGAGCCGTAGGGATCGCGCACGGTCTGCCATTGATTGATGCGCGCCAGTTCGCTGCCGTGTACGCCGGCCACCGGCTGGAAGGGAATTCCGAAGGAGGCTGCACGCAGCCCCGCGACCAGGGTCATTCAGGCGTGTTCTTCGAGATGCGCTTCCTTGCGCTCGATGGCTTTGCGGTACCAGCGCGCCAGCCCGAAATTGCCTTCCATGGCGACGATGCCGGCGCGCACCTTCGCGACCGCACCGGCGCGGCAGAGCAGATCCAGATCGTAGCCGGGCGACGGTTTGATGATTTCAAGGTTGCGGCGGTTCTGGCGCGCCAGTTCGCGCACCAGTGCAAAGGGGCCGCGATGCAGAAACACGCCGCCCAGCCCGAGCGAAGCACCGTCGGGAATGCGGGTGGCCAGTTCACCGAGACTGATCATTTTCGAGGCGGTTGCGGTCATCTTCGGCTCCGGAGGCGGTAATGCGCTGATTTTACATGGCGACCAGCATTCGGACTGCACGGCGCCGGTGCTGCCGGCGGTGCGATAATCGCCGCTCGCTGAATGAATATTACGGAGCAGAACATGGCACAGATCGACCGCGCGGAATACTGGGCGCAAAAAGATGGCGTAAAGCTTTATGTCTACCGCAAACATGCGGCCGGTTTGCCGAAGGATGCGCCGGTGCTGTTCCTGGTCCACGGATCTTCCGCTTCCGGACGTTCGAGCTTTGATCTGGATGTGCCGGGCCGCAATGACTATTCACTGATGAACCATTTTGCCGGTCTCGGTTACGACGTGTGGACCGTCGACCATGAGGGTTACGGCCGTTCGGATCGCACCGACAGCCATTCCGGTATTGCTTCGGGCGCGCTGGATCTGGCAGCGGCGATGGAAATCGTGAAGCGCGAAACCGGCCAAAGCAGCGTATACATGTATGGCGGTTCTTCCGGCGCGCTGCGCGCCGCGCTGTATGCGCAGCAGAATCCCGGACGCGTCAAACGCCTGATGGTGTCGGCGCTGGTGTATACCGGCGAAGGTTCGCCGACGCTGGCCAAGCGCCGCGAAAAGGTCGAGGAATACCGCGCGCATCCGCGGCGCAAGGTGGATCGTGCCTTCGTCCACAGCATGTTCACCCGCGACAAGCCGGGCACTTCGGAAATGATCGCGGCGGATGCGCTGGCCGATGCGGAACTGGCGCTGGGCGATACCGTGCCGAACGGCACTTATCTCGACATGTGTGCCAATCTGCCGGTGATTGACCCGCTGAAAATCACCTGCCCGGTATGCATCATCCGCGGCGAGTACGACGGCATTGCCGCCGAGCCTGACCTGCTGGATTTTTTCGCCAAGCTGCCGAGCAAGGACAAGCAATTCGTGTTCGTATCGGACCTCGCACATGCGGCGACGCTGAGCATCAACCGTCACAAGTTCTGGCATGCGATGACGTCGTTCATGGCGATGCCGCAGAATCGCGCGCTGGCAGCCTGAGCGCACGAAGGCAGTCGCTGATAAAAACAACCCGGAGGAGGGTTCAGTGAAACGGATTTCAGGAATCGCAGCGGCGCTGTGCGGATGGCTGGCCTGTGTGGCTGCCGTGCAGGCGCAGGATTATCCCAACCGTCCCGTGCGCATGCTCGTAGCCGTTCCGCCCGGCGGGCCGGCAGATACCTTGGCGCGTCTGGTGGGGCCGCATCTGACTGCGGCACTGGGTCAGACGGTCGTCATCGACAACCGTCCAGGCGCCAATGGCGGCATCGCCTATGAAACCACAGCGCGTGCGAATCCTGATGGTTATACCTTCGTGCTGGTTGCCGCCGGTGTCGCGATCAACCCCAGTCTGTATCAGAACGTGCCGTACCACCCGATCAAGGATTTTGCGCCGATTACTCTCGGCGTTACCGTACCCAATATTCTGGTGGTCCATCCTGCCGTCGCGGCGAAGTCGGTGCCGGAGCTGGTGGCGGCGATCAAGGCGAGGCAGGGCGGTTTCTCATTCGCTTCAGCCGGTAACGGTACTTCCGGTCATCTCGCACTGGAGCAGTTCAGGCTGTCGACGGGAACGTCATTTGTGCATGTGCCTTATAAAGGTGGCGGTCCCGCACTGCAGGAAACGGTTGCGGGTCAGGTGCAGGCTTTGTTCAGCATTGCATTGGCGGCCACGCCGCAGGTCA
>CBHTVL010000122.1:0-6656 GCA_966096475.1 uncultured Burkholderiales bacterium | reverse complement strand
CCAGCTGTCCTCCGCCGATCGCGCAACACCCCACTTCACCAGTGCCGCGGCACCAGCGGCCTTGCGCATGATGCTGGCGCTGGAGGATTTCGAAGCGCCGGCACGGCGCTACATCCCGCGACCGATCTACGGTTATGTCGCCGGCGGCGTCGAGCGCAATTTGACGCTGAACTGGAACCGCTCGGTATTCGATGACCTCGCACTGGTGCCGCGCCAGCTGGTCGGTGTTGCGCAGCGCACGCAGAAAACCACACTGTTCGGCGTCACCTACGATTCCCCCTTCGGCATTGCGCCGATGGGCGGCACTTCCCTCGCCGGCTATAACGGCGACCTGTCGCTGGCCTGTGCCGCCGCATCCGCCAATGTGCCGATGATCCTCAGCGGCGCGTCGCTGACCGCGCTGGAGAAGGTGCGCGCGGCCAGTCCTCGCCACACCTGGTTCCAGGCCTATCTGCCCGGCGAGGAAGAAGCCATCACCAAACTCGTCGAACGCGTGACCAAGGCCGGTTACGACACGCTGGTGCTGACGGTGGATATTCCCGTCGGCTCCAACCGCGAAAACAATGTACGCAACGGCTATAACGCGCCGCTGCGCCCCAGCCTGCGCCTCGCGCTGCAGTGTCTGGCGCATCCGCGCTGGCTGTTCGGCACGGCGCTGCGCAGCTATTTCAACCACGGCATGCCGCATTTCGAAAACATGGGCAAACAGCGCACGCCGCTGGTGTCACGCACTGCCGTACGCGAACGCGCCAACCGCGACCATCTGAACTGGGAACACGTCGCCCTGATGCGCCGGCTGTGGAAAGGCAAACTGGTGATCAAGGGCATCCTCGACAAGCGCGATGCCGTGATCGCCCGTGAACACGGCGCCGACGGCATCATCGTGTCCAACCACGGCGGCCGCCAGCTGGATTCGGCAACGTCGCCGCTGCGCGTGCTGCCCGGCATCGTTGCCGCCGCCGGCGACATGACGGTGATGATGGACAGCGGCGTGCGCCGCGGCACCGATGTGCTGAAAGCACTGGCCCTGGGTGCGAAGTTCGTGTTTGTCGGCCGTCCGATGCTCTACGCCGCAGCGATCGGCGGTGAAGCCGGCGTGCGCCATGCGCTGACGCTGCTGCATGCTGAAGTCGACCGCGACATGGCCATGCTCGGCTGCAATACCGTCAGCGAAGTCACGCGGGACTGCCTGATGGATGCGCGCGGCTTCGACGGCCTATTCAGCAAATAAACCGCTGTCGGATCAGGCGGGCATCGGCTCCGGAACGGGCAACCCCGCCTGCTCGCAACTGTTGGCGACATCGCTGATCGTCACCCGGCGCATTACGCGCACCCAGCGCAGATCGTCAAAATCGGTGCCGCGGTGCATTGTGCAGCGGTTGTCCCACATCACCAGTTCGTTCGGACGCCAGCGGTGGGTGTAAACAAACTGCCGCTTTGTGACATGCGCCAGCAGTTAATCGATCAGCGCACGGCCCTCGTCGTTCGGCAAGCCCCAGTTTAGCCCCGCATGGGAAGCGACGAACAATGATTTGCGTTTGTTCTGCGGAATCATGCGCACCAGCATCTGCGGAACCGGCGGCAGGCGTTTCTGCTCGTCTTCGTTGAAATCGTGAAAGCCGCTGCGCCGGCGTGAAGTCGCAATCCAGTGTTCGGCGACCAGCCCCTCGAGTTTCTTTTTCATTGCGTCCGGCAGCGCATCGTAGGCGGCGCGCTGGTCGGCAAATTCGGTATGGCCGCCGATCGGCACCACGGTCTCCGAATACAGCAGCGAACACAGGCTGGGCAGGCGCTTGAACGAGCTGTCGGTATGCCACAGCTTGTTGCCGGCCTTGTACATGCGCTGCCGGCTGTCCTCACCCCAGATCTTGCCGTCGATCGCCAGATTGGAAATATCCGAAAACGCGCCGCTGTAACGTGTCGGCGTCGCCTTCGGGTCCAGCGTGCGCTCGTTTTCCACCGGACCCCAGCGCCCGGAAAATGCCAGCTGCTGATCCGTCGACAATTGCTGCTGGGTAAAAATCAGTACGGCGTATTTCCAGAACGCCTGCTGGATAGCCGCAAAATCCTCGCCGGACAGGGGCTTGGCCAGATCGACGTCACCGATCTCGGCGACAAAATCCGGTGTCACGGGAACAACGGTAATGGCCATATCAACACTCCTCCGGTGAAAACGGCCCGGCGCGGTTTTATGGTTTTGCTCGCTCCCGGGGTTCACCAGCAACATACACGCAAGCCTGCCGTTCCCGCAGGGTTGATTCCGGATTATGGCGGCCGTTTTTGTCGTGCCTGCACAGCCCGCCGTCGGGGCAAAACAGGCGGCGTATCATCACTCCCGTCCATTCATTCAGGGGAGCAATGCCATGGCCAAAGCCTACTGGGTTGTCAGCTACCGCGCGATCCACAAACCCGAAGCATTTGCACGATACGCCGCCGTCGCACCGGCCGCGGTGCAGGCCAATGGCGGACGGTTTCTGGTGCGCGGCATGGCGGCGAAGGTCTATGAAGCCGGCATCCAGCAGCGGGTTGTCGTCATTGAATTCGACACGCTGGCGCAGGCGCTGGCGGCGCATGACACACCGGCCTACCGTGCGGCACTGAAAGAGCTCGACGGCGGTGCCGTCGAGCGTGATCTGCGCATTGTCGAGGGCATTGCCTGAAGACGATCCCCCGACCGGGGTTTTACTTCAGGACCCGCAACCCGCGACGCATTTCGCAGCGCCGTCGAATTCCATCGTAACCCCGCTCAGCGCCGGATAAACCGCGCGGCCCTTGAGCAGCGCGGCAAAGGCTTCGCTGCGCGACTTGGGCGCAAACTTGCCGCCGCTGGTTGCCGCTTCGTTGGCGTGGGACACGATTACCGTCGCCGGCTTCACCAGTTCATTGACCGCATAAGCCGCCGAGTGCGCAGTGATGGCGTTCGGTCCGAGATTCATCACCGCCAGATTGGGTTTGTAATACTCCTGGATGACGGTTTTCATCTCGCTGTGCAGACCCGTATCGCCGGACAGATAAACCACCAGTCCGTTGGTGAAACGGACAACATAACCGGTCGCCGGTCCGGGTGACACGCTGAGTCCGTCGGCCGCAAGTCCCTTGCCATTCTGGTTCGTCAGCATGCTGACGGGCAGGCTGTTGGCATGCGATGCAAAGACCATGGTGATCTCGACACCACGCGCCGCACCCGGCGCCTTCATCACGTGCGTGCCGCCGAGATGGATGTTGGAGCGGCACGGCGCTGCCGGCGGAACCGTGGTGCCGCCACCGGCCTGCGAACAGATGCCGACCGGTTTGCCGGTAACGGCTTCCACTTTTTTCGCAACAAAGGTCGACAGATCGACGACCATCACCAGCGCGGCATTTTTGGCGCCGGCGATCTCAGCCGTTGTGGAATTGGGACCGGCATCAACAGTCTGCGGGCTGGCGCAACTGCCCGCACCCAGTGCTGCCATCTTGCGATCACCGATGTGATCACCGTGGGCATGCGACAGCAATACGGCATGAATATCACCCAGACGGGGATCATCGCCGCCCATCACGGAATGGCCGGCGTCATAAAGGATGCGCACACCCGTCGGATCTTCAAAAATCGTGGCGCGATCGCGATCGCATAACTCGCCGGCATGCGAACCCAGCGGTGTCACCTTGACGTTCTGTGCAAACGCCGGCGCACTCAGCACCAGCGCCAGCAACGCCCATCCTGCAACGGTCATCCTCATGACTCCCCCTTTTTGAAATGGCATTTGGATTGCAACGGCGCTTAACTTACCGTGCAGCCGCTACAAATGCCAATACTCCTTGAATAACCGGCGAACAGCCGCGCTGGTGCAATGCACCACACCATCACAAACCGCAACGGACCATCAGGCCCCGACCAAGGCCAGCAGCGCCGCGCCGTAACGTTCAAGTTTTTTGGTGCCGATGCCGCTGATCATGCCCAGTGCATCGATATCGCGCGGACGTGAAGCCGCGATTTCCGCCAGTGTGCGGTCATGCAGAATGACATAGGCGGGCACCGACTGTTCACGCGCCTGTTCCAGCCGCCAGGCTTTGAGCTGGTCGAGCAATCCGGCATCGGCCGATGACAAACCGGCTGCCGCCGCGCTGCGCGTCTTGCCCACCTTGCCTTTGCGCGGCTGCAACTGACGCATCTCCACCGGCTGTTCGCCTTTGAGCACGGGCCGGCTGGCATCGGTCAGTTTCAGCGCGCCATAGGCATCGTGATCGGGCTCGGCAAAACCCAGCGCCACCAGCTGGCGGAACACATTGCGCCATGCCGCCTCATCCAGATCGGCGCCGATACCGAATACATTAAGCTGTTCATGGCCCCATTGCGCCGTGCGCTCGGTGGCGCGTCCGCGCAGCACATCAATCAGATGCACCGCACCGAAACGCTGGCCGGTACGATAGATGCAGGACAGCGCCTTGCGCGCGGCTTCGGTGGCATCCCAGGTCTGCGGCGGCTCCAGACAGGTATCGCAGTTGCCACAGGGTGCGCTGGGCTCGCCGAAATAATCGAGCAGGCGCACGCGCCGGCAACCTGCGGTCTCGCACAGACCGAGCAAGGCATCGAGCTTGACCACCAGCACCCGCCGGTATTCCTCGCTGCCCTCGGACTGATCGATCATGCGCCGCTGCTGCACGACGTCACCGAGGCCGTAAGCCATCCAGGCATCGGCCGGCGCGCCGTCGCGGCCGGCGCGGCCCGTCTCCTGGTAATAACCTTCAATGCTTTTCGGCAGATCGAGGTGAGCGACAAAACGCACGTCGGGTTTGTCGATACCCATGCCGAAGGCAATTGTTGCAACGACCACCACGCCGTCCTCGCGCTGGAAGCGGTTTTGATGATCGGCACGCGACGCCGTATCCATGCCGGCGTGATAAGGCAGTGCATGCACGCCGTGGCTGACCAGCCAGGCGGCGGTTTCATCGACTTTTTTGCGCGACAGGCAATAAACGATGCCCGCCTCGTCCTTGTGTTCCTCGCGGATGAACCGCAGCAGCTGGTTGCGCGCATCCTGCTTGTCGACGATGGTGTAGCGGATATTCGGCCGGTCGAAGCTGGAAATGAAGATGCGGGCATCATCCAGCGCCAGGCGGCGGATGATTTCCTCGCGGGTCTGCGGATCGGCGGTCGCCGTCAGCGCGATGCGCGGCACCGACGGAAACTGCTCATGGAGCACCGACAGCTGCAGATACTCCGGCCGGAAGTCATGGCCCCATTGCGACACGCAGTGCGCTTCGTCAATCGCGAACAGCGCAATCTTTGATTCGGCCAGGCAATCCAGCATGCGCGGCATCATCAACCGTTCCGGCGCGACATACAGCAGATCCAGATCGCCGTTACGCAAGGCCTTTTCGCAGGCGTTGACTTCGCGGCCGTCGAGCGTCGAATTGAGGAAGGCGGCACGCACACCGAGCTGCTTCAGCGCAGCGACCTGGTCCTGCATCAGTGCGATCAGCGGCGACACCACCAGCGCGGTACCGTCGCGCAGCAGCGCCGGCAGTTGGTAACACAGGGATTTACCGCCGCCGGTGGGCATCAGCACCAGTGCATCACCGCCGCCGGCAACATGGGTGACGATGTCCTCCTGCGCACCGCGGAACGCGGGATGGCCGAACACCGTACGCAACAGCTGCAGCGGACTTTGATCAGCGATGGCGTTCATGATGACCCTGAACAACGCGGCAGGCAGACAGGCGTTGTCGCAGCTGCAGACCGGATGGCTGCCGCCAAAAAATATTGTTTAAAAACAATTATTTATATCACTTCTTGCGACTGCGCCCGGCGAGCTTCAGCAACTCCTGATGCAACGCATCGGCCAGATTGATGCCTTCGGCCTGCGCCTTCGCCACCGCCTGATGACGCCGCGCCCCGGGCAGACGCACACCGGCATCGGTCAGCATCTGTCCGACCATGTCTTCAATGCGCGAGTAATACACATCGGCACCGGCCAGCGCATCGGGATTGATGACAATCAGCGCGTGACCGATACGCGGCTTGTTGCCGGGCTCGAAGTACGAATCGTTTTCATGACTCAATGCCGCACCGGTCAGTGCCACACACAGCGCTTCGACCATCAGCGCCAGCGCGGTACCTTTGACGCCGCCGATCGCCGTCAGACTGCCGGTCAGCGCGGCCTGCGCGCTGGTCGTCGGCTGGCCGTCGCGATCCACCGCCCAGCCCAGGGGAATCGGTTTGTTTTCTTTGGCGTAGAGCATGATCTTGCCGCGCGTGACTTCGGTCAGCGACAGATCCACCACAATCGGCTGTGCGTTCCTGCGCGGAAAAATTGCCGCCACCGGATTGGTACCGAAAAACGCCTTGCTGCCGCCCCAGGCATTGATCGCTGCCGGTGAATTGGTCAGTGCAATGCCGGTCATGCCGGCATCGGCAATCGCCGCGAGGTGATAAGCCGCGGCGCCGAAATGATGGCTGTTGGTGACGCCGACAAAGGCCACACCGTATTTTTTGGCGCGTTTGATCGCCTCATTAACCGCAAGCGCTGCCGCAGGAAAAGCCAGACCGCCGCCGGCATCGATCAGACAGGTCGCACCGTTTTTGCGGATCACTTTGGGTTTGGCCTTGCCGTCGGCGCGGCCTTCGCGCAGATGCTGCGCGTACAGCGCAACGCGCGACAGCCCGTGTCCCGACA
>CBHTVL010000121.1:0-6659 GCA_966096475.1 uncultured Burkholderiales bacterium | reverse complement strand
GAACTTGAATACCGCTCCGCCATCCATTTGCAGCAGCGGCGTGCCGCTCACCGCGCCGCGGCAGACCTGACCCGGTACGGAGAGGATGTCGGCATGACTGCCGTCGGCATGCAGGCGCGAGGCCAGTATGCCCGGCGTGCTGCTGCGTTTGAGTACGACTGCGCCGGCGCCATCGCCGAACAGCACGCAGGTGCCGCGATCCGACCAGTCGAGGATGCGCGAATAGACTTCCGCGCCGACCACCAGAATGTATTCGTACTGCCCCGACTTCATGTACAGGTCGGCGGTGTTCAGTGCGTAGACAAAACCGCTGCAGACCGCCTGCACGTCAAACGCCGGCATGTTTTTGGCGCCCAGCTTGGACTGCAGAATGCAAGCCGTGCTCGGGAACACCATGTCCGGGGTTGTGGTGGCGACGATGATCAGGCTCAGTTGATCTGCGGTGATGCCGGCCATTTCGAGGGCACGGCGCGATGCCTGCAGCGCCAGATCACTGGCTTTTTCATTGTCGGCGGCGATATGCCGTTCACGGATGCCGGTCCGTTGCTGGATCCACTCGTCGGAAGTGTCGACGGTGCCTGCCAGATCGGCATTGGTCAGAACCTTGGCCGGGAGATAGCTTCCTGTGCCGATGATGCGCGAGTAAATTGCACTCATGCCGTTGCGACTTTCCCTTCCTGCGCCGCCATGCGCTCGGTGATATGGGCAAGCACGCCGGTGCGGACTTCGCTGATGGCGTGCTCAATGGCAAAACCGTATCCGAAAACATCGGCTGAACCGTGGCTTTTGATGACCACGCCGCGCAATCCCAGCAGGCTGGCACCGTTGTAACGGCGGTGATCGACGCGTTTCTTGAACGCATTGAGCACGGGCATCGCAACGAGTCCGGCGAGTTTGGTGAATATGTTGCGGCTGAATTCCTCACGCAGATAGGTGCGCAGCATCTGCGCCAGGCCTTCCGAGGTTTTCAGTGCCACGTTGCCGACAAATCCGTCGCAGACCACCACGTCCGTGGTGCCCTTGTAGATGTCATTGCCTTCAACGTTGCCGTAAAAATTAAGACCGCTTTCGCGCAGCAGTGCCGCGGCCGCCTTGACCACTTCATTGCCCTTGATGTCTTCTTCGCCGATATTGAGCAGGCCGACCGTGGGGCGCGGCTTGTGTTCGACTGAAGAAACCAATTCGGCGCCCATCACCGCAAACTGCAGCAGATGTTCCGCAGTGCAGTCGACGTTCGCGCCAAGATCAAGAATGTGGGTGTGGCCCTTGGCCGTCGGCAGGATCGATGCGATCGCCGGACGATCGATGCCGGGCAGTGTTTTCAGCACAAAACGCGAGATCGCCATCAGCGCGCCCGTGTTGCCGGCACTGACGCAGGCCTGAGCCTCGCCGCTTTTGACGAGATCAATGGCCACACGCATCGAGGAATCTTTTTTACCGCGCAGGGCATTCGCCGGCGGCTCGTCCATGGTGACGACTTCGGAGGCGTGCCGAATAATGAAACGTTCACTTTCGGCGGTGCCGGCGCGGGAGAGTTCGGCGCGGACTTCATCCTGAAGACCGACAAGAATAAAGCGGCACTGCGGATCAATGCGCGACCGTTCGACCGCGGCAGGCACGGTGACGCGCACGCCATGATCACCGCCCATGCAATCGATGGCTACGGTCACATCCATCAGTGTCCTCCGCTCCGGGTCCCGGTTTGTTGTGCTTCCCGCCGGGGGCCCCGTAATTGCCCGGGAATTACTCGCCCTTGGCCTTGATGACTTTCTTGCCGCGGTAGTAGCCGTTCGGGCTGATGTGATGGCGCAGGTGCGCTTCGCCGGAGCCCGGCTCAACGGCCAGTGCCGGCTTGTCGAGACCGTCGTGCGAGCGGTGCATGCCGCGCTTGGAGGGGGACTTCTTGTTTTGTTGAACAGCCATTTGATTCTCCTAAATTAACGTTTATCCGTTTGTCCGGGTTCCAGCAGCGTGGCCAGCCGCGCAAACGGCGAATCGGCTTTTTTAGCTCCGAATGGTTCCTGTGTTCCGCTGCTGCATTGTCCCTGGGCATGCCTGACTGACAACGGCAAACCCAGCAATATTTCGTCTTCCACCAGCTCCTGCAAATTCAGTTCCTGCCCGGCTTCAATCCACTCCGGCGTTTCCGGGTCATCATCATCCGGTGGCACTGCACCGGGTTGCGCCATCAATACCCGGGTCTGCAGCGCCAGCGCGTACTCCAGAGGCTTTGCGCAAACGGCGCAGGCCAACTGCAATGCGCCGGTGACTTCCAGTTTCAGCTGAGGCCGGCCCAACTGATCCATGCCGCCGCGAATGTCGTATTTCACTTCGCCGGCATCACCAGCCAGTTGATCCTGCAACCTGGACAAGGATGAAACCGCCAGTTGTCCGTACTGCTGCCCTGCCGCGCGGGCGAACCCGAAAGGATCATCGAGAACGTGAGCTGCGACCGGTCCGGACATAAGCGCGGCATGATAATATTTTCAGCACGCCCTGTCAAAAATAATGACGACAAATTCCCTGTTTAGCCAAGCACTTAGCAACATCTTCCGCCCGTCGCTGCCGCGACCGTCCGACTTATCACCCGCAGTTTCAGACACTTACAGTCCACAATGACGGCCCAGCCTCGGGAAATCGTTCTCGCCTCCTCCTCCAGTTACCGCAAGGCCCTGATCGGCCGGCTGGGTCTGGACTGCACGATTCTTGCCCCGGAGATCGACGAAACGGCCTTGCCCGGCGAAGGTCCGGTGGCCACTGCAACCCGACTTGCCCAGGCCAAAGCGCGCAAGGTTGCCGTAAGCCGGCCGGCAGCACTGATCATCGGTTCGGACCAGGTTGCTTTGCTCGACAACACGGTATTGGGTAAACCGGGAAGCCACGAAGCCGCGGTCAAACAGCTGCGGGCGATGAGCGGCAAGACCACGGTTTTTCATACGGCCGTCTGCCTGTTCGACGCTGCCAGCGAGGAAATGCAATGCGCAAACGTGCCCACGACCGTGCAGATGCGTGAACTCTCCGATGCGGTTATCGAACGTTATTTAAGACAGGACCAGCCCTACGACTGCGCCGGCAGCGCAAAAATCGAGGCGCTGGGGATCGCGCTGGTGGAAAAAGTCGAAAGCGATGATCCGACAGCGCTAATCGGGATGCCCCTGATCACCCTGGTGACCATGCTGAAACGCGCAGGAATCCTCCTGCCATGAGCAAGTCCGGCTCCCTGTATCTGCTGCCCAGCGATCTGGGCGAAATGCCGACACCGGTGATTCCCGATGCGTCGAAGTCCATCGCCCACCGTCTGACCCATTTCATCGCAGAAAATCCGAAATCAGCACGCGCCTTTCTCAAACGCATCGCTTATCCGCAGGCTCTGAACACGGTCAGCATCACCACGCTGGACAAGGACACCCCAGCCGCCGCGATTGCCGGATTGCTGCAGCCTTTGCGCGATGGTCTGGATGTCGCGCTGCTGTCGGAGGCCGGTTGCCCGGCCGTTGCTGATCCCGGCGCCCTGCTGGTGCGTGCGGCCCACGAAGCCGGCATCCCGGTGGTGCCGCTGGTCGGCCCCTCGGCGATTCTGCTGGCGCTGATGGCATCGGGATTGAACGGTCAGCGTTTCGCTTTCCAAGGCTATCTGCCGGTGGATGCGACTGCGCGGGCATCAAAGATCCGTGAACTGGAGCAGCGTTCGATGCGCGAAGACGCTACACAGATCTTCATCGAAACGCCTTATCGTAATGATGTGATGCTGCAGGCCTTACTGGAACACGGCGCTGATACAACTTTACTGTGCGTCGCCGCGGATCTGACGCAGCCCGGTGAATTCATTGCTACCAGAACCATCGCGGCATGGCGCAAAAAACTGCCGGCACTCAACAAGCAGCCGGCGGTATTCCTGCTCTACTGCAAACGCTGATTGCTTGATCAGCGGATATTCATACTGCCCATACCGCCCAGCTTGACCAGCGTTTCGGCGGTTGCGGCACCGAAGCGACGGGCAAAGCGCTCCGCCAGATTTTCCTGCTGCGTGAAGTCAACGATGTCTTCGGCTTTAATGATGTCGCGGGCAACGTATTCGAGGCTGCCCAGTGCATCGGCGAGTCCGAGATCGATGCTTTTCTGGCCGACCCACAGCAGTCCGGAGAACATGTCGGGCGTCTCCTTGAGTCGTTTACCGCGCCCCTGCCTCACCACCGTGATGAATTGCTGGTGGATGTCGCCGAGCATGGTTTCCGCGTGGGCTTTCTGTTTTTCCTGGATCGGCGAGAAAGGGTCCAGAAAACCCTTGTTCTCCCCCGCCGCCAGCAGACGACGCTCGACGCCGAGTTTTTCCATGGTGCCGGTGAAACCGAAGCCGTCCATCAGTACACCGATCGAACCGATGATGCTGGCCTTGTCGACATAAATCTTGTCGGCCGCGGCGGCGATGTAATAACCACCGGAGGCGCAGATGTCTTCAACGACGGCATATAGCGGGATTTCCGGATGCAGGCCGCGCAGACGTTTGATCTCGTCATAGATATAGCCGGCCTGCACCGGGCTGCCGCCGGGACTGTTGATGCGGATGATGATGCCCTTGGTGTTCTTGTCCTTGAACGCCGCTTGCAGCCCGCCCATGATCTTGTCGGCGCTGGCCGGACTGCCGGAACTGATCACGCCGCTGATATCAATCAGCGCGGTATGGCTGCCGGGCAGGCTGTCGTGCTTGCCGAACCAGCCCATGCCGATGAACAGGATGGCAAACAGATACAACAGCACCATCATCTTGAAGAACATGCCCCAGCGCCGTGCGGCGCGCTGCTCGCGGATGGCTGCCAAGGCAACCTTCTCCAGCACGCCGCGCTCCCATTGCGGGTCGTTCATTTGCGGGTCTGACATTTAAATTCCTTTAAAAACAAAATATTACAATAAATTCACGAAGGCCATGCGGCAGACCGGTTCAGGTGCCGGGCAAAAGCCAGTCACGCAATTCCTGCAGATTATTGACCATCACCAGCGGCTGGCATTGAACCAAGGCTTCGCGTTCATGCGCGCCGTGCGTGATGGCCGCAGCGGCAACACCGGCGGCATTGGCCATGGTCAGGTCGTGTGTGGTGTCACCGATCATCAGCGCTTTCTCCGTCGGCGTGGCCAGCGTATCCAGTATGTTCATCAACATGCCCGGATGCGGTTTGGCAAAACCCTCGTCGGCGCATCGTGTGGCATCAAACATGCCGCGCAGACCGGTCCCTTCCAGCGCACGATCCAGTCCGCGCCGGCTTTTGCCGGTCGCAACGGCCAGCATGTAACCGCGTTCGCGCAGGTCCTCAATCATTTCCCGCGCACCATCAAACAGCGTCGTACCGCCATCGCGCTTCAGAAAGTGCAAACGATAACGATCAACAATCTTCGGATATTCGCTTTCCGGCAAATCCGGAAGGATGTGCCGCATGGCATCGGTCAGACCCAATCCGATGACATAACGGGCCTGTGAAGTCGGCGGCACCGGCAGCCCGAGATCAGCGCAAGCAGCCTGGATGGCTTCGGCAATGGTGGCAGTCGAATCCATCAGTGTGCCGTCCCAGTCGAAGATCAGCAGTTCATAAGGTTCACGCATGACGCTTCGACGCTTCCATGAATTGCAGCAGTTCCGGCGGCAAGGGCGCTTCGACGACAATTTTTTCCCGGCTCATCGGATGGCGGACCGCGAGCATCCGGGCGTGCAGAAACATCCGCTTCAGGCCTTGCTTGGCCAGCGTCTTGTTCAGCGGGAAGTCTCCGTATTTGTCGTCGCCGAGAATCGGAAAACCCAGATGGGCCAGATGCACGCGGATTTGATGGGTGCGACCGGTTTTCAGTTCCGCGTCGAGCAGGCTGTAAGGGCCGACACGACGCTCCAGCCGGAATATGGTAATGGCATGGTCGCCGTCGGCGTTCACATTGACCCGGCGTTCACCGGATCCGGCGACATATTTTTCCAAGGCCAGGTCGACGATCCGCTTGCGTTCGGTCCACAGCCCTTTGACCAGGGCCAGATAACGTTTTTCGGTTTCGCCGGCCTGCAACTGGCGATGCATCTCGACCAGGGCCGTACGTTTTTTGGCCAGCAGCAGCACGCCCGAGGTTTCCCTGTCCAGACGATGCACCAGTTCCAGGAATTTGGCCTCCGGACGGGCATGACGGAGGGCTTCAATCACGCCGAAACTGACCCCGCTGCCGCCATGCACGGCCATGCCCGAGGGCTTGTCGATGGCCAGCAGGGCCTCGTCCTCAAACAGGATGACGGGCTTGAAACCGGGCCCGGAGGGCATCCGCGGCTCGGTTTTCTGGGCGGTCCGGACCGGCGGAATACGCACCTGGTCACCGGCCTGGAGGCGGTAATCGGGACCGATCCGGCCGCTATTGACCCTGACCTCCCCGCTGCGCAGGATCCGGTAGACGTGGCTTTTCGGGACCCCTTTCAGCCGACGCATCAGGTAGTTGTCGATGCGCTGGCCGACCGAATCCTCGTCAATCGTTTGCCGTAATGTGGAATCTTTACTTAACTTGTTCATTTACTTATACTTCTTGCCAGCGCTGCCCCTGGCGGACGACGCGGAACTTGGGCCAAGCCCGACGCGAAGGAATTCCGCAACTGGTGCGCTCTCTGCAATGGATGCTGTCAGTACGCGATTGCGACG
>CBHTVL010000120.1:0-6666 GCA_966096475.1 uncultured Burkholderiales bacterium | reverse complement strand
AGCTCAAGGCCGACCAGAAAGCACTGGACGGTCCTTCCGGCACTGACCGCGACTTCACCGATCTGCACGCCTGGGCCGAAGCCTATATTCCGGGCGCCGGCTGGGTCGGACTCGACCCGACCTCAGGCCTGCTCGCTGGCGAAGGCCATATACCGCTCGCCTGCACGCCATCGCCGGCCAGCGCAGCCGCGGTCAGCGGCGGCGTCGACCCCTGCGAAACCACCTTTGATTTCGGCATGACTGTCACCCGCATCCATGAAGACCCGCGGGTGACCAAACCGTATGACGATGCGCAATGGCTGGCGGTTGATGCGCTGGGCCAAAAAATTGATGCCGAACTCCAATCCGGCGATGTGCGCCTGACCCAGGGCGGCGAACCGACTTTTGTCTCCATCGACGACATGGACGGCGCCGAGTGGAATACCGCCGCGCTGTCTGAAAAAAAATGGGAACTGGCGGAGCAACTCGCCTGGCGGCTGAAGGAACGTTTCGCCGAAGGCGGTCTGGTGTTTTACGGCCAGGGCAAATGGTATCCGGGTGAACCGCTGCCGCGCTGGGCACTGGGTATCCAGTGGCGCAATGATGGCGAAAAACTGTGGCGGAATCCGGAACTGATCGGCGCCGCAAGCACCACGGCCGATGCCAAACCGGCGGATGCCACCCGCTTCGCCGAAGCGCTGACTGCCGCACTGAAACTGCCGGCCGAACATCTGCTTGCCGCGTGGGAAGATCCGCTGACTCATCTGTCGCCGGAAAAAGCCAAACGTGCACCGGGCGGCACTGCCGCAGGTCATGTGCTGTCTCTCGGCGCTGACAAGAAAAACAACTGGACCCATTCCCTGTGGCCGCTTCCCGAGAATCAGTTGATTTTGATCAACGGCGACTCGGCGCTCGGCTACCGGCTGCCGCTGAATGTGCTGCCCGAAAAAACAGCTGACGGCAAAAAACTGGTGCGCACGGCGCTGTGTGTCGAAGTGCGCGATGGCCGGCTGTATGTGTTTGTGCCGCCCTTCGAAACCGTCGAGCCCTACTTCGCACTGCTGACGCTGATCGAAAACACCGCTGCCGCATTGAAGCTGCGCGTGCGACTCGAAGGTTACGGGCCGCCGCACGATGCCCGCGTCACCACGCTCGGCGTCACTCCGGATCCCGGCGTCATTGAAGTCAACATTCATCCCGCAAAAACCTGGGATGAGCTGGTCGGCAACACCACCGCCCTTTATGAAGAAGCGCGACTGACGCGGCTCGGCACCGAAAAATTCATGCTCGACGGTCGCCACACCGGCAGCGGCGGCGGCAATCACATCACGCTGGGCGGCAAGTCCGCTGCAGACAGCCCGCTGCTGCGCCGCCCCGATCTGTTGCGCAGCCTGATCACCTACTGGCAGAACCATCCCTCACTGTCTTATCTGTTCTCGGGCATGTTCATCGGTCCGACCAGCCAGGCGCCGCGCGTCGATGAAGCGCGCGATGACAATCTCTACGAGCTGGAAATCGCTTTCCAGCAAATGGCGCTGCTGCAGAAAAAACACGGCCCGGCCATTCCGCCGGAAATGACCGACCGGCTGCTGCGCAACTTTCTCGTCGACCTCACCGGTAATACGCACCGCGCCGAGTTCTGCATCGACAAGCTCTACACCATGGCCGGCGGCACCGGCCGCCTCGGCCTGCTCGAGTTCCGCGGCTTTGAAATGCCACCGCACCCGCAGATGAGCCTGGCGCAGATGCTGCTGCTGCGCGCGCTGGTCGCCTGGTTCTGGAAAACCCCTTATAACGAGAAACTGGTACGCTGGGGCACGCAGTTGCATGACCGCTTCATGCTGCCGCATTACGTCGCCACCGATTTTCATGATGTGCTGGAAGACCTGCGGCGCGCCGGTTACGCCTTTGATGACGCGTGGTTCGCCCCCTTCCTTGAATTCCGCTTTCCGCGTTACGGCACCGTGGTTTACAACGGCATCGAACTCGAATTACGTCAGGCCATCGAGCCTTGGCATGTGCTGGGCGAGGAAATGGGCCTCAATGCCACTGCGCGTTATGTCGATTCTTCGGTTGAACGACTGCAGGTGCGCGCGCGCGGGCTGACCGAATCGCGGCATATCGTCGCCTGCAACGGTCGTGCGCTGCCGATGACGCCAACCGGAACACCCGGTGAATTCATTGCCGGGGTGCGTTATTGCGCCTGGAGTCCGCCCTCGGCGCTGCACCCGACCATTGCCGTGCACGCACCGTTGGCCATCGACATTGTTGATACCTGGAGCGGGCGTTCCATTGGTGGCTGCAAATACCATGTTGCACATCCCGGCGGCCGCAACTACGAAACCCTGCCGGTCAATGCCAATGAAGCCGAAGCGCGACGCATCGCACGTTTCTGGGACCACGGGCACACGCCGGGTCCGATGACGGTGCCACCGGAAATTCACAACCCGGCCTTCCCGCTGACCCTCGATCTGCGCTGGCAACCGGCGCTGACCGAAAAATCATAACCATCTGTTTTTATTAAGTTTTTTTAACGGGCACTGTATTGCACTGCGCCCGTTGCCGTTTTAGCCGACCCAGCGTCGCGCGTTGCGGAACATGCGCAACCACGGTCCGTCGTTGCGCCACTCCGCCGGATACCAGGAATTCTGCACGGCGCGGAATACGCGCTCCGGATGCGGCATCAGGATCGTGAAACGGCCATCTGACGTTGTCAGACCGGTGATGCCCTGCGGTGATCCGTTGGGATTGAACGGATAGGTTTCAGTGGCCGCACCACGATTGTCGACATAACGCAGCGCCACCAGCGGCTGCGCTGCCGCCAGCGCCGACGCATCAGCAAACTCGGCATAACCCTCGCCATGCGCCACCGCAACCGGAATCCGGCTGCCGGCCATGCCGCCGAAAAACAGCGACGGCGATTCCTGCACTTCCAGCGTGACGAAACGCGCTTCGAACTGTTCCGAGCGGTTGCGCACAAAATGCGGCCAGCGCTCCGCGCCGGGAATCAGCTCATGCAAATTGCTCATCATCTGGCAGCCGTTGCAGACACCCAGCGCAAAACTGTCCTTGCGCCCGAAAAACGCCGTGAACTGATCACGCGCGCGGGCATTGAACAGAATCGATTTGGCCCAGCCTTCGCCGGCACCCAGCACATCACCGTAAGAGAACCCGCCACAGGCGACAAAGCCCTTGAAATCGGCCAGGCTGATGCGTCCGGCAATGATGTCGCTCATGTGAACATCGACTGCTGCGAATCCTGCCCGGTCAAACGCCGCTGCCATTTCAATCTGGCCGTTGACGCCCTGCTCGCGCAGGATCGCCATTTGCGGTTTCACCCCGCGATTGATGAACGGCGCGGCAACATCCTCATCCGGATTGAAGGTCAGCTTCGGCGTGATGCCGGGATCGCCGGCATCCAAAAGACGGTCGTATTCCTGCTGCGCGCATTCCGGGTTGTCGCGCAGCTGCTGCATCCGGTATGTCGTTTCCGACCACGCGCGGTGCAGATCAATGCGGGATTCATCCAGAACCGCCTTGCCGGCGGCACGGATCACCAAACGGTCTCCGGCCGTAACGCTGCCGATCACTGCGCTGTGTTTTGCGAGACCCGCGGCATCCAGCACATCGAGAACACGGGCTTGGTCGGCACGACGGATCTGCAGCACGGTGCCGAGTTCTTCGTTGAACAGCCATGCCGCGACATTGTCGCTGCTGACCGTGATTTCAGCGGCACAACGGCCGGCGAACAGCATTTCACAAAGTGTCGTCAGCAGGCCGCCATCCGAGCGGTCGTGATAGGCCAGCAGCAGGCCATCGCGATTCAGCTGCTGGATGGCTGCAAAAAATGCTTTCAATTCCGCTGCCGCAACAACATCCGGCGTTGCATCGCCGGTCGCGTCGTACACCTGAGCCAGCGCGGACGCACCGAGACGGTTGCGTCCCTTGCCCAGATCGATCAGCAGCAGGTCGGTATCACCGGAATCGGTACGCAGCTGCGGCGTCAGTGTGCGCCGCGCGTCGCTGACGGGCGCGAAGGCCGAGACGATCAAGGACAGCGGCGCCACGACTTCCTTGCGCGTCGCGCCATCATTCTTTTTGTTTTGGCTCCGACTAACCTGCTCCGCAGGTAAGTCTCCGCCCAAACCACTTGGTTCTTCGAACCAAGTGGTTTTCATCGACAGACTGTCCTTGCCCACTGGAATGCTGATGCCCAGTTGCGGACACAGTTCCAGTGCCACCGCACGCACGGTATCGAACAGTGCGGCATCCTCGCCGGCGTGGCCGGCTGCGGCCATCCAGTTTGCGGACAGCTTGATGTCGCCGATCTTGTCGATCGACGCTGCAGCGATATTGGTCAGCGCCTCACCCACTGCCATGCGGCCCGAGGCTTCCGGATTGAGCACCGCCAGCGGCGTGCGTTCACCCATGGCCATCGCTTCGCCGCAGGTCTCGTGATAACCCATCAGCGTCACCGCGACATCGGCCACCGGCACCTGCCAGGGCCCGACCATCTGGTCACGCGCGGTCATGCCGCCTACCGTGCGGTCGCCGATGCTGATCAGGAAGGTCTTGTCAGCGACGGTCGGCAGCCGCAGTACGCGATACAGCGCCTCGCGGACATCAATGCCGCCGGCGTCGAATACCTGACCTTCGCGGACAATCCGCTTGACGTCGCGCAGCATTTTCGGCGGTTTACCGAGCAGCACCGACATTTCCATGTCGACCGGATTGTTGTTGAACACCCGGTCATGCACCTGCAGCTGGCCGTTGGCCGTTGCGGTACCGACGACCGCAAACGGGCAACGCTCGCGCTCGCAGATGGCGCCGAAACGTTCAAGATCCTTAGGTGCGATCGCCAGCACATAACGTTCCTGCGCTTCGTTGCACCAGATCTGCAGCGGCGACATGCCCGGCTCTTCGCTGGGCACCTCACGTAAATCAAAGCGCGCGCCGCGATGCGCCGTATGCGCCAGTTCGGGCAAGGCATTCGACAGGCCGCCAGCGCCAACGTCATGAATCGACAGAATCGGATTGTTTTCCTGCAAACCCCAGCAGCGGTCGATGACTTCCTGCGCGCGCCGTTCAATTTCCGGATTGCCGCGCTGCACGGAATCAAAATCCAGGTCTTCCTGGTTGGCGCCGGTATCCATGCTCGAAGCCGCGCCGCCGCCCAGGCCGATCAGCATGCCCGGACCGCCCAACTGGATCATCAGCGCGCCTTCGGGCAGCGCATTCTTTGACGTATGCCGCGCGGCGATATTGCCCAGACCACCGGCTATCATGATCGGCTTGTGATAACCGCGCACTTCCTGACCGACGCGCATTTCATAACTGCGGAAATAACCCGCGAGATTGGGCCGGCCGAATTCATTGTTGAACGACGCGCCGCCGATCGGACCGTCGAGCATGATCTGCAAGGCCGATGCGATACGCCCCGGCTTGCCAACCGGATTGGCTTCCCAGGGCTGCTCCGCGCCGGGAATGCGCAGATTCGATACGGAAAATCCGCTGAGACCCGCCTTGGGTTTCGCGCCGCGACCGGTGGCGCCTTCATCACGGATTTCGCCGCCGGCACCGGTTGACGCGCCGGGGAACGGCGAAATCGCCGTCGGATGATTGTGCGTCTCCACCTTCATCAGGATATGCGTCAGTTCGCGGCTGTAACCGTAAGCGCCGCCATCCGCCGGATAAAAGCGGTCGATCTCCGCACCTTCGATCACCGAAGAATTGTCGGAATACGCCACCACCGTACCCTGCGGATGCTTTTCATGGGTGACGCGGACCATGCCGAACAGCGAACGGTCCTGCTTCTCGCCGTCAACGATCCAGTCGGCATTGAAAATCTTGTGCCGGCAGTGTTCAGAATTGGCCTGCGCGAACATCATCAACTCGACATCGGTCGGGTTGCGGCCCATGCGCGTGAAGTTGTCGAAGAGGTAATCAATTTCGTCGTGAGACAGCGCCAGGCCCATGGTGGTATTGGCCCGCACCAGCGCTTCACGTCCGCCGCCCAGCATGTCCACGCTGGCCAGCGGTTTCGGATCGATGCGCCGGAACAGCGCTTCGGCGGCATCCAGCGAATCAAGCACCGACTCGGTCATCCGGTCATGCAGATGCGGCAGCAGCTTCGTGCGTTGCGCCGGCGTCAGTGGCTGACCGTTGACGCTGCACCACCAGGCAATGCCGCGCTCGATGCGGGTGACCGCCGGCAGGCCGCAATGACGGGCAATGTCAGTGGCTTTGGAAGACCAGGGCGAAATCGTGCCCAGCCGCGGCGTCACCAGCAGCAGCGTGCCTTCCTGCGTAACCGGAGCCGTTGCCGGCCCGTACGTCAGAACGCGTTCAAGCTGCTGAAGCCCCGGGGCATCCAGCGTTTCCTGCAAATGGATGAAGTGCCAGAATTCAGCGTTGATCTGCAGGCCGGAAAAATCGGCGGCCACGGCCTGCAACAGTTTTTTTCGACGGAATGCCGAGAGGGCGTCGCGTCCTCGGAGCCTGAGGAATTGCGGCATGATGAGCAGATGATGGTAAAGCGCGATTTTACCCGAAACCGGACAGGGGCCGCAGAGCGCCATGCGTTAAAATTGCGTCCATGATGAATCTGCCGCATGCCGCACCGGTATTGCTGACCGCCGAACTGCGCAAAGTCGAACAGGCCGCCCTCAAAGGCAGCAAACCCGCCCC
>CBHTVL010000119.1:0-6677 GCA_966096475.1 uncultured Burkholderiales bacterium | reverse complement strand
CCGGATTTACCAGGATTGCCCGTGCTGTGGCCAAGGCCGAGGGCATGGCCGATGTGCGTATCGCGGAATACCCCGGTGCGGTCGGCGTGCACGCGGAAGCGCTGGTTGAAAAAAATGTTGAAGACGTCCTCTTCGGTCGCATCGTCGAGGAACTGACGCGCCCGGTGAAAGCCGCCGCCGCGGGCGCCGCGGAAGCGGTGCGCAAGGGCAGCGAGATTGTTTTTGAAGGCAGCTTCGAGGAAATCAACGACTATTTCCGCAGTCACGAGTGGACCGACAATCTGCCGGTCATTCCGCCGACCGTTGATAAAGTTGCGGCATTCCTGAAACACACCAGCCGCGATCCCGACGAAACCATCGCCGTGCTGGCGCAGGCCAATCTGCGCGCGACGCCGCGCAACATTGCCGCTAACGCGGTGATGGCCGGCTGCAAACCGGAAACCATGCCGCTGCTGATTGCGGCGGTCGAGGCGATTGCCGACAACGAGTACAACCTCAGCAATATCGGCAGCACCTGGGGCGTATTGCCCTTCCTGCTGATCGGCGGGCCGGCGATCAAGGCGATGGGCATCGAGAACGGCGCGCACATGATTTCCCAGGGCGCGAATCCCGCGATCGGGCGTGCGTTCGGGCTGATCATCAAGAACATCGCCGGTTACAAGATGGGCCGCAATTACATGGGCACCTTCGGCTACCCGCTGAATTTCACCATCGCTGAAAACGATGATGAGAATCCCTGGGAGCCTTACCGCGTCGAGCACGGCTTTGCCAAAACCGACAGCACGGTGACCGCCTGCGGCACCGTGACCTGGGGCTGGCCGCCGGCGATCTACGGCACGCCGGACAAAACCGCGGCGCAGACGGCGCTGGAATTCCTCGCGCTGGAATGCACCAAGAAGCCCTGTCTTGCGCGGCTCGCCGAAATCGGCAGCAAGGGTTTCCGCGACATGATCACGCTGATGATCGCGCCGCCGGTGGCGAAATCGCTGGCTGCGGCCGGTTACAGCAAGCAGGACATCCGCGAATACGTGTATGAACATGCGCGGGTGCCGTACAGTGAGCTGGAGTTCCTGATGAAGTACGGGCACTCCGAGGCTTTCACCATTCCGGATGCGGTTTCGCGCGGGATTTATCCCGAGGAGTATCTGAAGGAGAAACCCGACGGCATGGTTCGCGTGATCCCGAACCCGGACATCATCAATATCGTGGTCTGCGGTGATCCGAACCGCAACCGCGTGATGGTGTTGTGGGGCGGGTATGTGAATCCCGTCACCCGCAAAATGCAATTCCCGGCCGGCTGAGGCCGGGACAGGAGGTGCGGCCATGAAGCTGTCCCAGCTCCGGTGCATTCTTGAAGTGCACCGGCACGGCAATCACATTTCCGCCGCCGCCGAGGCGCTGCACACCTCGCAGCCGGGCGTCAGCAAGCAGATCCAGATGCTCGAAGCCGAAATCGGTTTCCCGGTATTCCAGCGCAAGCGCAACCGGGTGACCGGGCTCACCGAGCCGGGGCGTGAAGTCATCGAGATCGCCCAGCGCATCATGGGCGACGTCGAGAACCTGCGCACGCTGCGCGATGATTACCTCGACCGCGAAAAAGGCACGCTGACCATCGCCACGACGCATACCTATGCGCGTTATGTGCTGCCGCGGGTGATCGAGCGGTTCATCAAGCGTTATCCCGATGTGCATCTCGGACTGCAGCAGGGCAATCCGACGCAGATCTGCGAAGCGGTGGAGGCGGAGCAGGCGGATATCGCGGTCGGCACCGAAGCGATACGGCCGTGTGCGAATCTGGCGATGCTGCCCAGCGTTACGATTTCGCGCAGCGTGATCGCGAAAAAAGGTCATCCCATCCTGCGCGCGAAAAAACTGACGCTGCAGGAAATCGCACGCTATCCGATCATCGCCCACGATCGCGCGCGCAGCGGGCGCTGGAAAATCATGGAAGCGTTCCGCAAGGAGGGCATCGAGCCCAATGTGCGTTTCGGCGCGGTTGATGCCGATGTCTGCAAGACCTATGTCGAAATGGGACTGGGCATCGCGATCCTGGCGACTGTCGCGGTGGATCCGGTGCATGACATCAATCTGCGCGCGCGGGATGCCAGCCATCTTTTTGAATCGAGCCCGACGCTGGTGACGATGCGGCGGAATACTTATCTGCGCAGTTATGTCAGTCATTTCATCGGTCTCCTTGCACCGGAGCTGACGCCGGATGTCATCCGCAGTGAATTGCGCGGGCTGCCCCGTGCGGCCAAGCCGGCGACCCGTGCGGCGGCGAAACGCCGTCAGCCGGAGGATAAAAAATGAATAATTTCATGTACTTACCATCCATTATGCTGGGGCTGATGTGCTGCGCAGCGGCTCATGCCCAGCCTGCCGCCTATCCCAACAAGCCGGTGCGCATCGTCGCGCCTTTTGCGCCCGGCGGCGGCAACGATCTGATGGCGCGCACGCTGGCCAATGAATTCAACCGCGAACTGGGTGAACGTTTCGTCGTCGACAACCGCACCGGCGGCAACGGCAACATCGGCACCGATATCGTCGCCCGTGCCACGCCCGACGGTTACACGCTGCTGGTGACGACCAACGCCACCATCGTTATCAATCCGCAGATTTTCACCAAGGTGGTGAAGTACGACCCGGTGAAGGACTTCTCGCCGATCAGCCTGCTCGCGTCTCAGCCGCTGGTGCTGGTGGTGCATCCGTCAATGCCTGTAAAAACGGTTCCTGAACTGATTGCATTGGCCCGCGTCAAACCCGGCACGCTGAACTTTGCGTCATCCGGCTCGGGCGGCAGCGCGCACCTCGCGGGGGAAATGCTCAAGTCGATGGCTAACATCAACATGACTTATGTGCCGTACAAGGGCAGTGCGCCAGCGCTGGTGGCGCTGCTCGGCGGCGAGATCAATTTCATGTTCACCGCGATCCTCACCGCGATGCCGCTGGTCGAGCAGAACCGTCTGCGTGCAATCGCGGTCAGTACGGCGAAGCGCAATCCGGCCGTGCCCAATCTGCCGGCTGTTGCGGAGTATCCAGGACTGGAGGAGTTTGTATCGGACCTCTGGTACGGCCTGCTGGCGCCGCCCAAAACCAGTCCCGCGATCATCGACCGCCTGTACAAAGCAACGCAGACGGCGCTGCAGAATCCGGATGTCAAAAAACGCATCGAATCCAGCGGCACGGTGCTGATCGGCAGTACGCCGAAGGAATTCGCGCAGATGATCAATGATGATGTCAAACGCTGGGGCAAGGTGATTACTGCGGCCAAGGTCACAGCGGAAAACTGAGATCATGGCCGGAAAATTATTCGCGGGGGTTGACGTTTGAACAATGAACCGATGGTGTGGGACGCGACCGTCAAAAAACTGGTCGCGTTCACGGCGCGTGCGCGTTACGAGGCGCTGTCGCCGAATGTAGTGCACGAAACCAAGCGCCACCTGATCGACACTTTCGCCAGCGCGCTCGGCGCATTCGATGAGCCGGTCAGCGCGATGTCGCGCGCAGTGGCCGCGCGCACCCGCTCGGACGATCAGGCGCGGGTGTGGGGTTCCGACATCATTACCACGCCGGAGCTGGCGGCTTTCGCCAACGGCGTGATGACGCGTTCGCTGGATGTCAGCGACACCTATCTGGGAAAAAGCCGCGGCCATCCCAGCGACATGATCCCGGGGCTGGTGGCGGTTGCGGAAATGGAACATGCGGATGCGAAGGCGCTGATCAATGCCATCGTGCTCGCCTATGACGTGTATTGCAGCTTCTGCAAACACGTGGACGTCAACAGCGGCGGCTGGGATCAGCCGGTGTACACCGTGCTCGGCTGCGCGCTGGGTGCGGCCAAACTGATGAAGCTGGATGACGAGGCGACGGGCCATGCGCTATCCCTCGCGCTGACACCGAACCTTGCGCTGTCGCAGGCGCGTCGCGGCAGCCTGTCGAGCTGGAAGGGCTGCGCCGGCGCCAACGGTTCACGCAATGCGGTGTTCGCGGCGCTGCTGGCCCGCGAAGGCTTTACCGGGCCGGGAGAGGTGTTCGAGGGTTCGGGCGGATTCTGGGAAGCGGTCGGTCACAGCGACTGGCCGCTGCCGGGCACACCGATGATCGGCGAGACGCGTACCAAGAGCCTGCCGGTCTGTTATCACGGCCAGTCTTCGGTGTTTGCGGCGATTGAATTGCGTGACAAGGTCGATCTGAAGCAGATCGAAGAAATCCAGGTCGATGGTTATCAGGTGGCGGTGTTCATGATGGGCGACGATGCCTCGCGCTGGGCGCCGACCACGCGTGAAACCGCCGACCACAGCCTGCCGTACTGCGTGGCGATCGGTTTGCTCGACGGTGAACTGACCAGCGCCTCGTTTGCCGATGAACGCCTGCGCGATCCGGCGGTGGCCGAGCTGATGCGCAAGGTGAAGGTCAGCGAAGATCCGGCGCTGTCGGCGCAGTATCCCGAAGGTGCGCCGGGGCGCGTGAGCATCCGCATGAAGTCCGGCGAAAAACACGTCGTCGAAATCCGTTATCCCAAGGGCCATGAAAAAAGCCCGATGGGTGATGCCGAAATCGAGCGCAAGTTCCGCGACCTGTGCAGCGCTACGCTGGGCAAGGCCGGCTGCGACCGCGCACTGGCAGCGCTGTGGCAGCTGGAAACCATCGACGATACCAACAGGATCACGGCGCTGTTGGTGCCAGAATCGAAAAAGTAAAAATTCTGACCACAGGCTGTAAATCCTCATTTTATTTTTAATTGTTACGAACCGAAGGATTGTCATGAAAAAGAAAACCGCCGCTCCGGACCGCACGCTGGCCCGGAAACTCGCCGAACATCACACCAAGCTGACGTACAGCCGGATTCCCGCGGGCAGCCGCCATGCGATGAAACGCCTGCTGCTGGATTACATCGGCGTCGCCATTGCCGGCAGCCAGACCGAGAGCGGCGTCATTGCGCGCGAGTTCGCGACCCTGCAGGGCAAGGCGCTGGAATCGACGCTGATCGGCGGCGGTGAACGCGTGCCGGTGGCGGCAGCGAGTTTCGCCAATGCGATTTCCTGCCACAGCATCGAGCTCGACGACATCGATGTGCTGGCGCTGTTCCATTTCAGCCCGCCGGTGTTTTCACCGGCGCTGGCACTGGCGGAAGCCACGGCTGCGAATGGCAAGGAACTGCTCGCCGCACTGGCTTCCGGTTGCGAAGTGATGGAGCGGGTGAGCATGGCCGCCAACAACGACCTTCGTAACCGCGCTTTCCACACCACACCGACCTGTGGTGTCTTCGGTGCAACGGTCGCGGCCGGCAAAATGCTGCGGCTGACGCCGGAGCAGATGACTTCCGCCTTCGGCCTTGCCGGTGCCCAGGCTTCGGGCCTGATGGAAATGTACGGCCCGTCGATGCAAAAGCGTTTCAACCCCGGTCCGGCGGCGCGCAACGGCGTGACCTCGGCGATGATGGCCAAACTCGGCTTTACCGGTGCGGACACGATTTTCGAGGGCGAGCGCGGTTTCCTGAAGGCTTTTGCCGGCGGCAAAAAAGGCGCCGAGCTGGTGCGCGGCCTCGGCAAACCTTTTGATCTGCAGATCGAATTCAAACCGTATTCCTGCGCCCGGCCGATCCACAACGCGATCGACTGCGCGCTGGAAATCCGCCGCAAGCACAAGCCGGAGCTTGCGAAAATCCGCAGCATCGTGGTGCGCCGCCATCCCGACTGGTCGCACTATCACCGCAATATCGCGCCGCGCACCTATCACGAGGCGCAGGTCAGCCTGCCGTATTCCGTGGCGATCGCGCTGCTCGAAGGCAATGCGCTGCTCGCGCAATACACCGACCGCAAACTCGGCAATGCGACGGTGCGCCGCCTGATGGACTGCACGCGCATCGATACCGACGCAAAACTGCCGCGCGGCGTATCCTGTCACACCACGATCACCATGCAGTCGGGCGAGAAGTATGTGTCGCAGGTGGATTACCCCAAGGGTTCGATCCAGAACCCGATGTCGGATGAAGAGCTGGGCGTGAAGTTCGAGCTGCTCTCGGTGCCGGTGGTGGGTGCGGCCAAGGCGGCGCGGATTGCCGATCTGGTGATGCATATTGAACGTTGCAACAATGTCGGTGAGCTGCTGCGCCTGACGGTTCCGGCGCCGGGCAAATCCAAAAACAAAAAAGCCTCCCGCGGGCACTGATGTTGTTGCGTTGATACCAGCAAAAGGAGGAAAGCCATGAATCGAGCGATGATCAGAAAATGCAGTGCCGTGCTGATGATGCTGTCGGCCGCGGGGTTTGCAGCTGCGGCCCAGGCCCAGGGCAGTTATCCCGAACGTCCGATCCGCCTGATCGTGCCGTTCTCCGCCGGTGGCACCAGCGATCTGGTGGCGCGGATCATGGCGACCAAGCTCGGTGAAGAGCTCAACCAGACGGTGATCGTCGATAACCGCGACGGCGCCGGCAGCACGCTGGGCGTGAGTATTGCGGCGCGCGCGACGCCGAACGGTTACACCCTGCTGGTCGCGCATAACGCGCTGGCGATCAATCAGACGCTGTATTCCAAGCTGCCGTACAACGCACTGAAGGATCTGGATGCGATTTCGAAGCTGGGCATCTCGCCGTCGGTGGTGGTCGCCAACAACAAGCTGCCGGCGAACAATATGAAAGAGCTGATCGCCGCGTCGAAAAAAGAACCCGGCAAGCT
>CBHTVL010000118.1:0-6678 GCA_966096475.1 uncultured Burkholderiales bacterium | reverse complement strand
GCCTTTTTCGGAATCAATGGAGATCCCGTTGTCGTCGTACAAGGCAATCAGCTTGTTCAGCTTGAGCGTACCGGCCAGCGCGCAGACTTCGTGCGAAATGCCTTCCATCAGGCAACCGTCGCCGAGGAAGACATAGGCGCGGTGATCGACGATGGTGTGTCCATCACGGTTGAAAGTTTCGGCGAGCACACGCTCGGCGATAGCCATGCCCACGGCGTTGGCGATGCCCTGGCCCAGCGGACCGGTGGTGGTTTCCACGCCCGGAGCCAGACCGTGTTCGGGATGGCCGGCGGTTTTGGAGTGCAGCTGACGGAAGTTTTTCAGCTCTTCAATCGGCAGGTCGTAGCCGGTGAGGTGCAAGAGCGCGTAGAGCAGCATCGAACCGTGGCCGTTCGACAGCACAAAGCGGTCGCGGTTGGCCCATTGCGGATTGGCGGGGTTGTGGCGCAGGTGGCGGTGCCACAGGGCTTCGGCGATTTCCGCCATGCCCATCGGCATGCCGGGGTGGCCGGAGTTGGCCTGCTGCACAGCGTCCATAGCCAACGCGCGCAGCGCGTTCGCCAACTCGGGTCGGGAACTCATGGCTTGCAATCCTGGTGTGGAATGGCGGGGCGGAAAAGCCCTGATTATAACGGCTGACCCCATGGCCGCGCGAGAGTGGAACACAGCATGTGGCCTTCCGCCACAGCGCGTTTCGGCAACCGCTACTCGTCGTTCTTGCGCGAGGTCTTGATGCCCAAGTGCTTGAGCTTGCGATACAAATGCGTACGCTCGAGGCCCACAACATCGGCCACGCGGCTGATATTGCCGCCTTCCCGGGCCAGGTGGTACTCAAAATAAATACGTTCGAAAGCGTCGCGGGCGTCGCGCAGCGGCGCATCGAGCTGGAGAACGGCTTCGGCACCGGGCGTCGGTGTCTGCGGCACGGTACGCTGGGTTTCCTCCAGCGAAATCTGTTCGCCGGCGGCGGTATTGGCCAGCGTCTGCACGACGCTGCGAAGTTCTGACAAATTGCCCGGCCACTCGTAGTTGCGCAGCGCGTTGAGTGCGGCAGTGCTGAAATGCCGCGACGGCACCTGCTTCTGCTCGACCATGTCGGAGAGCAGCGCTGCAGCCAGTTCGGGAATGTCGTCACGCTGGTCGCGCAGGCGCGGCAGCTGGATCGTCGTCGCACCGAGAATCTGGTAGACCCGGTCGTCGAATGCACCGGACGCCACCTGCTCGGCGAGCGGCCGTGTCGCGCAGCACACCACGCGCACGTTGTAACGCTCGGCCTGGGACAGCAGGACAAACAGGCCGCGCTGTTCGAGTTTGCTGAAATCGGCGACGTCGCGTACCAGCAGCGTGCCGCCGCGCGTCGCCTGCAGCAGGTCCAGCGGCGCTTCCACGGTCTGCGCACCGAGCTCGACCACGGTCCACGGCATGCTCGGTGTGTGCAGGATGCGCGCGCAGGCCTCGAAAGCGCAGCCGGGTGCACCCTGGATCAGTACGGCGGAACGGCTCGCTGCAATGCGTTCCAGGCGCTGCTTCAGTTCCTGGACCACGGGTGTGCGGCCGAGCATGCCCAGCGCCGCCGCCTGCGGCCGCTGTTCGCCGCGGGTGATCGCTTTGCCGACAGTCGTCAGCAGTTTCTGCAGCGCGATGGGTTTCTCAAGAAAATCATAGGCGCCGATACGGGTGGCTTCGACCGCAGTATCAATGGTGCCGTGGCCGGACATCATCACCACCGGCATCGTCAGCTGGCCGGTGCTGGCCCATTCCTTGAGCAGCGTGATGCCGTCGGTATCCGGCATCCAGATGTCGAGCAGCACCAGATCCGGACGGTTCTGCGTGCGGAAGGCACGCGCAGCGCCGGCGTTTTCCGCGAGCTGCACGTCATAACCCTCGTCGGAAAGAATTTCCGAGAGCAGTTCGCGGATGCCGATTTCGTCGTCTACTACCAGTATCTGTCGCATGGTCCGGTTTTTACAGTTTCATTCAGGCCGCGGAGCGCGCGCCGGCGTTGCTGACCGCCGGCGGCAGCACGATGGCAATGCACGCGCCGTGGGGCGCAACATTGGTGATGGTGACTTCGCCGTGATGTTCTTCGACGATCTTGCGCACGATGGACAGGCCGAGGCCGGTACCGCGCGGCTTGGTGGTGACATAGGGCTCGAATGCGCGTTTCATCAGATGCTCGGGGAAACCGGTGCCGTTGTCGGTGACCGAAAACTCGGCGCGGCCGTCGCGCAGGGCAGTGGCGATTTCGATGCGCGGCGCTTCGGCACCGGCCAGTGCGTCCTGGGCGTTCTGCAGCAGATTGTGGATGACCTGGCGCAGTTGTGTCGCATCACCCTGGACCGCCGGCAGATCGCTGGCGAGGCTCAGCTTCATGCTGGAACCGAGGGATTCGTACAAGGCCAGCACTTCGCGGATCAGCCCGTTAATGTCGAGCACACGCATCGCGGGTTCCGGCGTTCGTGCATACTGGCTGAACGCATCGACCATGCGTTTGAGCGCGGCCACCTGGTTGACGATGGTCTGGGTGGAGCGTGCGAGGATTTCGGCATCCGCCGCCTCCAGCTTCGGCTCCAGTTTCAGCTGCAGGCGTTCGGCAGAAAGCTGGATCGGCGTCAGCGGATTCTTGATTTCATGGGCCAGCCGCCGCGCCACTTCCGCCCAGGCGGCATCGCGCTGCGCCTGCAGCAGGTGGGTGACATCGTCGAACACCACGATCAGGCCGGCGTTTTCCGCCTCGCCGAAGCGGGTGGCGCGTAACAACAGCACCTGCGTGCCGTCTTTCAGTTCGCGTTCAACCTGACGCTGCCATTCCGTGCCGACGGCGCCTTCAAATGCTTCTGCCAGCGCCTGGGCCAGTGATGCAAAGGAGGCTTCGCGGCCGGGCCATTCCTGCACGTTGCTGCCGATCAGCGCGGCGCTGTCGGCGCCGAGAATCTGCGCGGCGCTGGGATTCGCCGAGCGCAGCCGCATCGTTGCATCAAAAGTCAGCACGCCCGCCGAGAGGTGGGCGAGCACGCTTTCCAGATAGGTTTTGGCGTGGGCCAGCTGCGCCTGGTTGCGTTCGACACGCGACTGGGCTTCGGCAAGCTGCAGCGTCATGCTGTTGAAGGACTGCGTGAGCTGGCCGAGTTCATCGCGGCTGGCCACCGCCGCGCGCCGGCTGAAGTCGCCCTGGGCGACCGCACGGGTGCCTTCAACCAATGCGCTCAGCGGCGCCGACAGCCGGTTCGACAGCACGAAGGCCAGACCCAGCGAAGACAGCAGCGCCAGCAGTAACGTCAGTGTCAGCGTGATCGCATAAAGGCGTTTGAGGCCGCGCCGCGACAGCTGGAGTTCCTGATATTCACGGTAACCGGACTGCACGACCTCGGCATCGTGCGCCAGCTGCGCCGGCACCGCCTGCAGCAGTTGCAGCACCCGCGCATCGTCCGTCAGCGATACCACATCCACCGGCGCCAGCACACGCAGATAAAGACCGCGCTCCGGCACCGACTCAATCGCGCTGTACGGTTGCTGCAGGCGGATCTGGCGCATCGCCGCCGAGCTGGGCGGTTCCGGCGCGATGCCGCTCAGTTCATTGCCGGTAAAAGCCAGCACCTTGCCGCGAACGGTAAACAGCGCGGCTTCATCGACGGCGGCCTGTTCGCGCAGCGAGTTCAATACCGTTACATGTTCCGAAGGGGTGCGCGTCGACAGAGTCAGCGCCATTCTTTCGGCCTTGGCGCTCAGTTCTTTCAGCCGGCCGTCGAGATTGCCGCGTCCGAGGTTGAGCCCGCTTTCCAGCGCGCTGTCGAGCCGCACTTCAAACCAGGACTCAATACTTTGCGAAACAAACTGCACCGACACGCCGTAAATCAGCGCACCCGGCAACACCGCCATCAATCCGAACAGCATCACCAGTCGCAGCGTCAGCTTGGCGCCGAACACACCGGCCTTCAGTTTCTGGCGCAGACTGACCAGCTGGTAGGTGACCATCGCGGCGAGCAACAAGGCGATCACCAGATTGACGCCGAGCAGGATCGGGTAATACTCGGAAAACAGCGCGGTATTGGTGCTGACCGAGGCGAGCAGGAACACCGCAGCCACGCCCAGGCCGACGCAGACCAGCAGCAGATAGCGCATCACGGCGCCGAGGCGGGGCAGTCGGGCGGCGGCGGTATTCATGGTGCAACCGTCCAGCGGTACCAGTCGGAGCCCAGGCTCCATTCCCGCGAACCCAGTGCATTCAGATTGAAGGGGCGCGGCAACTGCGTGGTGTCGAGCCGCAGACGCAATGCGGCGGTGTAAACCGATCCCTTACTCAACGCGCCCGGCTCCAGTTCTTCACGCCGGCGTACGCGACTGAGAAACTGCAGCGCTTCATTGAGCGTGACAAAGTTCTGGTAGAAGGCACCGACGCCGATGCGGTATTGCCGGGTAAGTGCGTTGTAGGACAGGCGATACTGTTGCTGGAGGGTAACGGCTTTTTCATTGAACCAGTACCAGCGTGAACGCACCATTTCAAATTCGAGCTGGAAGTACAGCGGGATGCCCTTGCTCAAGGCTTCTTCCAGCGGCGCCGACAGCACAATGTCGATATCGGCATCCAGCACATAGCCATCCTCGACCGGCGTGACGGCTGCGCGGCGCACTTCGATACCGTGGGTTTGCGCGGCCTGTGCAACCGGGATGAAAAAGTTCAGCGCCAGCAGTAGCGCTGTCAGGCGCATCAGCAGAGCCACGAAGCGCAGCCTTTGCGCTGTCGAGTCAACCCTTTTCCAGAAGGGCGTAGAAAAAACCATCATGCGCGGCGTCAGGAAAAAGTTGACCGTGGCTTTGTCTCAAGCCTTCGGCGGAAAGTGAGACGGCGATTTGCCGGACATCGGCATGCCGGGCCATGAACTGTTCGACCTGCAGGCCATTCTCTTCGTTGAAAACGGAGCACGTCGCATACAGCAATTTACCACCTCTGTTGAGCAACTGCCAAAGCGTGTCAAGAATACGGGTTTGGCGCTGCCCCATGGCGGCAATGTCATCGGGCTGGCGCAGCCATTTGATGTCGGGATGACGGCGCACCACGCCGGAGGCCGTGCAGGGCACGTCGGCAAGGATGCGGTCGAACAGACCTGCATTCGCCCAGGCCGCGGCATTGCCGGCATCCGCCTGCAACAGTTTGGCGTTCAGCGACAACCGGGTCAGGTTTTCAGTAACCCGCTGCAGCCGTTGTGCATCGATGTCAGCGGCCGTCAGGTCGATATCGGCGAGTTCCAGCAGATGCGCCGCTTTGCCGCCCGGCGCCGCGCAGGCGTCAAGCACACGCATGCCGTCCGTCACATCCAGCAGTTCGGCTGCGAGCTGGGCTCCGGCATCCTGTACCGAGACCTGGCCTTCGGCGAATCCCGGCAACAGGGAAACGGGACGCGGCTTTTCAATGATGATGCCCTGTAGGCCAACGGCATGCGCAGCAATGTCCTGCAGTCGCAGAATTTCCAGATAATCATCGCGGGCGATTTTCCTGCGGTTCACCCGCAGCGTCAGCGGCGGCCGGGCATTGCCGGCTTCGAGGATTTCACGCCAGCTTTCGGGATATTCCGCGGCGACCCGGTCGATCCACCATTGCGGATAGGAATAACGGCCGAGATCGGTCGCATTGATTGCGGCATCGAGTTCATCGCGGCGGCGCAGGAAATTGCGCAACACCGCATTGACCAGACCCTGTGCCTTGGGAAATCCGAGCCGGGCGGCGGCGGGAACCGCGTGATTCACGATCGCATACGAATGCGCCTTGGTATGCATCAACTGGTACAGCGTGACCTGCAGCAGGTTGCGCACCGGCAGATCGGTCAACGGTCGCGACAGCAGGCGATCAATCGCGGCATCGACATAACCGAGATGGCGCAGCGTGCCGTAGGCGACATCCTGCACGGCGCCGCGTTGCTGCGGGCTTAATGCGGTCTGTTGCCGCCAAACGGCGGTGAGTTCGGAATCAAGGCTGCGGCCGGCGAGTACTCGGCCGACGACATGCGCAGCAAGGCACTGGGTGCGTTCCATGTTCAGGACATCCTGTGCGGTTTATACATCCAGGCGGTCGCCCGGATGGAGAGTGGCGCCGGCAAGAAAGGCTTGCGCGGCGAGACGTTTGCTGCCGGCGCGTTGCAGTTCGTGCAGCCGCAACGCGCCTTCTCCTGCGGCAACAACAATACCCTGCGCGTCCGCTTGCAGCACGGTGCCGGGAACGGCAGGCGCTGCATTAACCGCTTCAGCTCTCCACAGTTTCAACGGCTGTCCCTGCCAGCCGGTATAGGCTCCGGGCATCGGATTGTAGGCGCGGATGGCGCGGACCAGTTCTGCAGCAGGACGGGTCCAGTCGATACGCGCCTCGGCCTTGGTGATTTTTGCGGCGTAGCTGGCCTGCGTCGGATCCTGCGCTACCACAGCGGGTTGTTCCTGCAGGGCGCGCACGATCAGTTGTGCGCCCAGTGCGGCCAGTTTGTCGTGCAGCGTCTGCGCGTTGTCATCTTCGGCAATCGGAATCGCCTGCTTCAGCAGCATTGCTCCGGTGTCGAGTCCGGCATCCATCTGCATGATGGTGACGCCGGTTTCAGAGTCGCCGGCGAGAATGGCGCGCTGGATCGGCGCCGCGCCGCGCCAGCGCGGCAACAGCGATGCGTGGATGTTCAGACAGCCCAGACGCGGCAG
>CBHTVL010000117.1:0-6691 GCA_966096475.1 uncultured Burkholderiales bacterium | reverse complement strand
CAGTACAGTGCTGCATGCACGCCATGGGTCCCCGCCTGCGCGAGGACGACGGGCCATCGCCAACAAGGATCCCCCCATGCACTTCGAAGTCCCCAAGTCGAAACACCTGAAAGAATTCGCCGGCGAATTCCACAGCTATTACAACGCGGAACGTTTCCTCGTCGAGGATGCCGCGCTCACCCGCGCACGACTTGCACTGGCCCTTGCCGTGCGTCAGGTCCTGCGCAACGGACTCGCCCTGCTGGGTGTGACCGCACCGGAAAAAATGTAAGATGGCCGCCGTGAGCAGAGACTATAAAGGCAGTGAGCGCAAATCCTCGTCCCGCGGGGGCGGCGGATCGCTGTTCATCGGGATACTGATCGGACTGGTGCTGGGACTGGGCATCGCGATGGGCGTGGCCTGGTACATCAACAAGATGCCCAATCCCTTCCAGCAAAAGGCAGTGCCGGCGGCAAAACCCGAGGCCGCCAAGCCGGGAACGGAACCGGCGAAGGGCGCAGACAAAAACGGCAAGGCCGCGGAAACCAAACCGCGCTTCGATTTCTACAAGATCCTGCCCGGCGTTGAAGAGCCCGCAACCGACCAGCAGCTGCGCGACGCCAAGACCACACCCAGCGCCGCCAAGGAATCCTTCTTCCTGCAGGCCGGCGCCTTCCAGAACGCACCCGACGCCGACAACCTGAAAGCACGCCTGGCGCTGCTCGGGGTCCAGGCGTCGATACAAACCACAACTCTGCCCGACCGCGGCGTCTGGCACCGGGTCCGGCTCGGTCCTTATGGCAGCGTCGAGGAACTGAATCGCGCCCGCGACACTCTGAAGAATAACGGCATCGACACGACGCTGATCAAAGTCCGCGACGCCGACAAATAACGCTGTCTTATGGAGATGCCATGCGATTGACTGCCTTGTTCCTGAGAATTCTGACTGCCGCCGGTCTCGCCCTGTGCCTGACCGCGCCCGCGCAAGCCGCCCAGCCGCCGGTTGCAGGCAAGGAATATCTGATCGTCAAACCGCCGCAACCGACCGACAGCGGCAACAAGGTCGAGGTGCTGGAATTTTTCTGGTACGGCTGCCCGCACTGCTTCAACCTGCAACCTTCGCTGGAAGTGTGGCTCAAGCGCAAGCCGGCCGATGTCGATTTCAAGCGCGTTCCTGCGATATTCCAGGATTCCTGGGTTCCGCTGACCCGCGCCTATTACACGCTCGAAGCGATGGGCCTCGTCGACAAACTGCACCAGGAAATGTTTGCGACGCTGCACAAACAGCACGTCAATCTCAAGGACGCCAACGCCATTTTTGACTGGGCCGCCGGCAAAGGCATCGACCGCAAGAAATTCACCGATACCTACAATTCCTTTGGCGTCAACGGCAAGACCCAGCGCTCGATCGAACTGACCCGCAAATTCGACATCCCCGGCACGCCGGCGCTGGTGATTGACGGCAAGTTCATCGCCTCGCCGTCGATGACCTTGAAGTCGGATCGTGTCATCGACTACGAGCGTTATTTCGAGGTCGTTGATGCGCTGATTGCCGAATCGCGCAAAGGCAAGGGCAAATAATCATGCGTCGCGCGCCGGCGTTTTTTTTAGCCTGCGTCTTCGCCTTCCAGGCCCTGCTGGTACAGCCGGCCGGCGCCCAGAATGCCGCCGGCCAGAAACCGATCCGTGCTGAAATCGATTTCCGTGCCATCAAGCAGCAGCCGGTGCAGGTACCGGCGTCGCAGATCGAAGTCATCGATTTTTTCTGGTACGGCTGCCCCTACTGCAACAGCCTGCAGCCCATCCTTGAGCGGTGGATCAGCAATAAACCTGCGGATATCACCGTGCGGCGCATCCCGGCGATTCTGCGTGAAAACTGGGCGCCTCACGCCCGTGTTTTCTACACGCTGGAAGCGCTCGGTGAAGTGGAACGCCTGCACCAGCGCGCCTACTACGGCTATCACGTCGAAGAACTGGCGATGAGCCGGCCCGAAGCGATGTCCGAATGGGCCGTGCGCAACGGTATCGCCCGTGAACGCTGGGACGAGGCTTACAACTCGGCTGCGGTGCAGCGCAAGGTTGAAGAAGCCGCCCAGCTGACACGCGCCTACGGCATCACCGGCACCCCGTCGCTGGTGGTGGACGGCCGTTACCTCACTTCCGGCAATATGTCGGAAACCCTGGAAGGCCTGATCCCGATCCTGGACGGCCTCATTTTCCGGATCCGGGCCAACCGCTGAACGCATGTCCGCAATGACTGCGGCGTCTGACAGACACGTTGTCATCACCGGTGCTTCCGGCGGACTGGGCGCCGCGATTGCCCGTCACTACGCAGCCAGTGGCGCCACCCTCGGTCTGATCGCGCGCCGCACCCATGAACTGGAGCGTTTTGCCGCCGCCTGTGCCGGTCCCTGCGCGACCCATGCCGCCGACGTTCGCGATTCGGCAGGCCTGCGTGCTGCCGCTGCCGATTTCACCGCAAAACACGGCACTCCCGACATTGTCATTGCCAATGCCGGCGTCAGCATCGGTACGCTGACCGAAGCCCCCGAAGACGAACAGTCTTTCCGCGACGTGTTCGACATCAACGTCATCGGCATGATGAATACCTTCCAGCCGTTCATCGCAGCCATGCGTGAACGCGGCAGCGGCGTGCTGGTGGGCATTGCCAGCGTCGCGGGTTACCGCGGACTGCCGGGATCCGGCGCCTATTCAGCGTCGAAAGCCGCGGCAATCAGTTATCTGGAAAGCCTGCGCGTGGAACTGCGCGGAACCGGCATCACGGTGATCACCATCTGCCCGGGTTATATCGTCACTGCGATGACATCACACAATCCCTACCGCATGCCTTTCATCATGACAGCGGATGTTGCTGCGGAAAAAATAGCAACCCTCATTGCGCGCCGCAAAACCTATGCGGTGATTCCCTGGCAAATGGCGATCGTGGCACGACTGATGCACGTTCTGCCGCGGTTTATCTATGACCCGCTGGCGTCCAAATCAGGACGCAAGCCGCGACGTCCACATTGAACGCGGATTGAAACATTCGACTTGAAGCGGTCTACTCGACCGTCACCGACTTTGCGAGATTGCGCGGCTTGTCGACGTCCGTGCCGCGATGGAGGGCCGTGTGATAGGCCAGCAATTGCAAGGGCACGGTATGCAGGATCGGTGACAGCAAACCGGCGTGATCGGCGAGGTGAATGACATGAACACCTTCGCTGGCTTCAATGCGCGTGTCCTGATCGGCCAGCACATAAAGTTCGCCGCCGCGCGCGCGCACTTCCTGCAGATTGGATTTGAGTTTTTCCAGCAGCGCGTCTTTCGGCGCCACCGCCACCACCGGCATATTGCTGTCCACCAGTGCCAGCGGGCCGTGTTTCAGTTCACCGGCCGCGTAGGCTTCGGCGTGGATGTAGGTGATTTCCTTCAGCTTCAGCGCGCCTTCCATCGCAATCGGGTAATGGATGCCGCGACCGAGGAACAACATGTGTTCCTTGTGGGTGAAGGTCTCCGCCCATTTGGCGATTGCAGGCTCCGATTGCAGCACTCGGGTCAACGCGGAAGGCAGATGGCGCAGGGCATGCAGCAGCTCCGTCTCTTTTTCCGGCGACAGGCGAACGCGCTGTTTGGCCAGGGCCATGGTCAGCAACACCAGCGCGGCGAGCTGGGTCGTAAACGCTTTTGTCGAAGCCACACCGATCTCCGGACCGGCACGGGTCAGGAATCGCAGGTCTGAGGCCCGAACCAGCGCCGATTCCGGCACGTTGCAAATCGAAAGACTGTAGCGATGGCCGCGCAACTTGGCGTACTGCAGGGCGGCCAGCGTATCCGCGGTTTCACCCGACTGCGAAATCGTCACCACCAGTGCATCGGGATTGTTATAGGGCTCGCGATAACGGTACTCGCTGGCAATCTCGACGTCGCAGGGTATTCCGGCGAGGGATTCAATCCAGTACCGCGCGACCATCCCGGCGTGATAACTGGTACCGCAGGCGAGTATCACTATCCCATTGATTTTACTGAATATTTCTTCGGCCCCGACACCGAACAACTGGGGCACGATGGCACGCGCATTGGTCACCATCTCCAGCGTGTTGGCGACCGCCATCGGCTGTTCGAAGATTTCCTTCTGCATGTAGTGCTTGTAGGGGCCGAGCTCGACGGCCGCTGCAGTCAGTTGCGACAACTGTTCCGCGCGCTGCACCGCTTGGCCCTTGATATCGACGATGCGGATATGATCCCGCGCCAGTTCCGCACAGTCACCTTCTTCAAGGTAGACGATACGCTGCGTGACCTGCACCAGCGCCGAAGCATCCGATGCCGCGAAATTCTGCCCGTCGCCAAGTCCGAGCAGCAGCGGCGCACCCATGCGTGCCACCACCAGGCGCTGATCCTCGGTTTCGTTGATCACCGCGATGGCATAGGCACCGATCAGTTCGCTGAGGCTGCGACGCACGGCTTCGAACAGATCTCCACAGGCTTTCAGATGCCAGTGCACCAGGTGCGCAATCACTTCGGTGTCGGTATCCGAGACAAAGGTGTAACCGAGGCCGCGCAGCTTGTCGCGCATTTCCTCATGGTTTTCGATAATGCCGTTGTGCACCACCGACACACCGCCCGAGATGTGGGGATGCGCATTCTTTTCGGAGGGCGCGCCATGCGTCGCCCAGCGGGTATGTGCGATGCCGATCCGGCCGGTAACATCACCGGTCTGTGCAATGCGTTCAAGCTCGGCAACGCGGCCGGTGCTGCGCACCCGCTGCAGTTTGTGGCCGTTGGTGACAGCAATACCCGCTGAATCGTAACCGCGGTACTCGAGGCGCTTGAGGCCTTCAATCAGTACCGGAACGATGTCCCGACCGGCGATGGCGCCGACAATGCCGCACATGGCTAGTGGGATCCCTTCATTTTTTCACTTTGCGCGGTCGCTGCCACTTGGCACGATGTTCCTGCGTTTTGGGATTGATGATCAGCCCGCCTTCGGGCGAATCTTTCCACACCGTCGTGCCGGCACCGACCGTGACGCCGCGGGCGACACGAACCGGCGCCACCAGCTGCACATCCGAACCGATATGCACATCGTCTTCAATTACCGTACGGTGTTTGTTGGCGCCGTCGTAATTGCAGGTGATGGTGCCGGCGCCGATATTGACGTTGCGGCCCACGGAAGAATCGCCGACGTAGGACAGATGGTTGGCCTTGGAGCCATCGCCGATGGCACTGGCCTTGACCTCGACAAAGTTGCCGATATGCACCTCGGCAGCCAGTGTGGAGCCGGGCCGGATTCGCGCATAAGGCCCGATGCGGCAACCGGCGCCGATCTGCGCACCATCGAGATGACAGAACGGTTCGATGCGCGTACCGGATCCGATCGATACGTCCTTGATCACGCAGTTGGCACCGATGCTGACGCCATCGGCCAGACTCACGGTGCCTTCGAAGACGCAGTTGACGTCGATCTGCACATCGCGGCCACACTGCAAAGTACCGCGCTGGTCAAAACGCTGCGGATCGACCAGTGTCACCCCGGCTTCCAGCAGTTGTGCCGCAAGCCGTTGTTGATACGCGCGTTCCAGCCGTGCCAGCTGCACGCGGCTGTTGACGCCTTCGGTCTCGCCGGCGTCCTCCGCCTGGACACCCGTCACCGGCAAACGATCCTTGACCGCCAATGCGATCACGTCGGTCAGGTAATACTCTTTCTGCGCGTTGCGGTTCTGCAGCTTCGGCAGCCACTGCGCCAGTTTCGCTGTGGGCAGCGCCATGATGCCGGTATTGATTTCGCGGATCTTGCGTTGCGCAGCGCTGGTATCCTTCTGTTCAACGATCCCGGTGACGCGACCCGCCTTGTTGCGCAGAATACGGCCATAACCGGTCGGGTCATCCAGCACGGCGGTCAGTACCGCGGCGCCTTTACCGGCGGCTTCAAGCAGCGTGCGCAGCGTCGCTGCACGCACCAGCGGCACATCGCCGTAGAGCACCAGTGTTATTGGCGCCTTGGTCAGATGCGGCAGAGCCTGCTGCAGCGCATGTCCCGTACCGAGTTGCGGCGCCTGCAGTGCAAAAGCCAGATCATCGCCGGTCAGCGCGGCTTTCACCTGCTCGCCGCCGTGACCGTGAACCACGCAGATATGTTCGGACGCCAGTTCGCGCGCGGTATCAACAACATGACCGAGCAGCGGTTTGCCGGCGAGGGGGTGCAGCACCTTGGGCAGATCGGAGTTCATCCGTTTGCCCTGGCCTGCGGCCAGAATCACGACTTGGAAGCGCATGGGAAAATTATCGCATGGCGTTGTGCGTCATGCGGCAGCCCTTCACAAACAAAAAGGGCAGCTTCGGCTGCCCTTTTTCAAGCGGGTTGCCGGGATCAGCGTTTGCCGCGCAGCTTGCGGATCGAAGCCAGTTGCGCGCCGAGCATGGCCAGTTCGGCCTCGACGGTCGCGACTTCCTGTTTGCCCTGGGCGTTCTTGCGGGCTTCCTCGGCCTGTTTGAGCGCCTCGGTCGCCTTGGCTTCGTCGAGGTCGGCGCCGCGGATCGCGGTATCGGCCAGTACGGTCACGCCTTTGGGCTGGACTTCGAGCACGCCGCCGGCAACGAAGATGAATTCTTCGGCGCCGCCGTCAGCGGGTTTGATCCTGACTTCACCCGGCTTGATCCGCGTGATCAGCGGCGTGTGCCGGGGATAAATACCCAGCTCACCGGCTTCACCGG
>CBHTVL010000116.1:0-6701 GCA_966096475.1 uncultured Burkholderiales bacterium | reverse complement strand
AAGAAGTGGGCGCGCATCATCAAGGACAACGGCATCCGCCAATAGGCGCTGCCGGTCAACGGAGACACCATGCCCTACCTCGACCTGCCCGACTGCAAGCTGCATTACCTCGTCGACGACCACACCGATCCCTGGACCAAAGCCGAGACTGTGCTGTTCGTGCACGGCTTCACCGAATGCACCGACGCCTGGCGCGCCTGGGTACCGCATTTCTCGCGGCATTACCGGGTGCTGCGCATCGACCAGCGCGGCTTCGGCCTGTCGACGCCGGCGCCGAAGGACTATCCGCTGACGACGGAACTCTATATCCGGGATCTGGCGCAAATCGTGCGCGAAGCCGCTGATGGCGGCCCGGTGCATATCGTCGGCGGCAAAAGCGGCGGCATCAGCGTGCTGGCATTTGCCGCAGCCCATCCGGAACTGGTGAAGACCGTAACGGTCTCCTGCTCACCGATCACGCCGCCGAACGCCACCGGCTGGATCGAGGAAATGGAGCGCAGCAGCGTACGCGACTGGGCGAAACGCACGCAGCGCGAACGCATGGGCAGCACCATGCCGGAAGCCGGCATCGACTGGTGGTCGGACATGATGGGCCGCACGCAGTTGTCGACAGTGCATGCCTATATGCGCTGGGTCGGCGCCATCGACATCCGCGAAGATGTCAAGCGCATCCGGCGACCGACACTGGTGATCGGCACCGATACCGCAAGACGCGGCCGTGCGGTATTCGAGAGCTGGCAGAAAACCATTCCCGATTCGGAACTGGTGATCATTCCGATCGACGGTTATCACGCTGCCGGAACAGCGCCGGACCGCACCGCCGAAATCACCCTCGACTTCATCCGCCGTCGCGGGCAATGAAGCCGGCGGTTTGAAGCAAGGACGGCGTCAACGACGGCGGGCGATGCCTTCTTCCCACGAGTAGGCACCCCGCTCTTCCGGACCGTAGGGAATTTCGATCGCGCTGCCCGGCGGGTAATCGCGGGAATGATGTTCCAGCTGACGCAGGCGCTGCGCTTCACGCGGATGCACCAGCGCCAGCGGATCGCCGACACCCAGTGTGCGCGCTGCGTGCAATGGCCAGTTCGGGTTGTCCATCAGGCCTCGGGCCAGTGCAATGAAATCGGCATGACCCTGTTGCAACAGGTCCTCGGCATGCTGCGGCTCGCGGATCATGCCCACCGCCACGGTCGGCAGACCGGTTGCATGGCGGATTTCACTGGAATAGCCGGCCTGGAATCCGGGCACGCGGGGCACAGGGGGCAAGCTGCCGTCACCACCAACGCCGCCGGAAGAACAATCGATGGCGTCGATGCCGCGATCCTTTAATGCTTTGGCCAGCGCCAGCGTTTCTTCAATGCCCCAGACACCGCCCGGCCCCTCGACGGCAGAGACGCGGAACCACAGCGGCCGATCCTTGGGCCACACCGCACGCACGGTCTCGGCCACTTCCAGCGCAAAACGCATGCGCCCCTCAAGATTTCCACCATAACCATCGGTGCGCAGATTCGACAGCGGCGACAGGAACTGGTGAATCAGGTAACCATGCGCGCCGTGAATTTCGCAGAGTTCGTAGCCGGCATCGACCGATCGCTGTGCAGCGGCACGCCATGCGGCGAGACACTCGCGGATATCATTCAGATCCATCGCTTTCGGAATATTGCCGCCCGGTGTCGGCGGCAGCGCACTGGCCGACAGACCCTGCCAGGGTCGGAGTTTGTCGTTTGCGTCTGCCTCGGTCAGCGGCGCACGGTCCTTCAGCGGACCGTGCTGCGAAGCACGGCGACCGCAATGGCCCAGCTGTATTGCCGGCACGGCGCCCAGCGATTTCAGGAAATCGGTAATGCGCCGGTAGGCCGGCACATGATGATCATGATAGATGCCGGCACATTCATGGGTCTTGCGCCCGCGCGCATCAACCGCGGTTTCCTCGGTAAAAACAATGCCACAACCGCCCATCGCAAAACGGCCGAAATTGACGAGCTGCCATTCTTCAGGGGCGCCGTCATCAGAGGCGTACTGGCACATCGGCGAACTGACGATACGGTTGCGGGCAGTAATGCCGCGCAGCGTGATCGGCGTAAACAGCAGCGGCATATCGGGTCGGGATTCAGTCATCTTGGTGGCATTCCATCAGGGTTCGACAGCAGTGTAATCAAGACGGCCGGTCTCAACCCATCGCAGTCCACAATTTGTCGAGCCGTTTATACGACACCGGATACGGCGTCTTCAGTTCCTGGGCATAGAGTGACACGCGCAACTCCTCGATCTGCCAGCGGAATTCGAGCAGGCGCGGATCGACGAGACCGGCTTTTTTCTGCTGGTCGAGGCGCATTTCAAAACGCCCCCACAGCTGGGCAATGCTCGCCGCGTGTTTGCCGTCGCGTTCGACATTGGCCGGATACTTGGCGAGACGCATCTGCATCGCCTTGATGTAACGCGGCAGATGGGTCAACTGCGACCACGGCGTCGCACTGAAAAAACCCTTGTGGATCAGCCGCTGGAGTTGGGCGCGGACGTCATTGGCGGCGCGCGCAACATTGCCCTTGGCCGCACCGAGTGCGAGCGACAGCTGATGCACATCCGCGGCAATCGTCACAAACAGGCGGCAGGCCGCCTCTGACACCGCCGGCAGCCGCGTGCGTGCGCGTTTGACCTGGTCTTCAAAGGCTTTTAATCCGCGCGGCAGTTCATCATCACCGATGAAGGCACGGTCGCAGATCGCCGTGATCAGATCGGCGCGCAGATCATCGGGGCCGGCGATGGTACGCAGTTGCAGCGCCGCCTGATCAAAACCTTTCAGATTTTTTTCCAGCTGGCGCATCTGCTCTTTGAGCATCAGCCGCATCAGGCGCACGATGCCGGCGCGCATCGATTCCTGCGCGGCGCTTTCGACGTCGAACAGGCGGATCGCGACACTCTCACCGTCATCCGCCAGCGCGGGATAACCCGTCACCTGACGGCCACCGCGGTTGAAAGTGATCGTCGGCGGCAGATCGCCGAAATCCCAGACCTTGATGCCTTCGCGCTCGATGCCCGTCGTGGTTTCGCTGAAAGTCAGCTGCGCGGCTTCGCCCAGTTGCGCCTTGAGCGCAGCCAGATCGCGCCCCGTGGCGAGTTCGCGCCCCGATTCATCCACCACGCGATAGTTACAGCGCAGATGCGGCGGAAAGTCGATGGCTGCAGCCTCATCGCGCGCCAGCGGCGCACCGGCGGCACGCGAGGCATAACGCACCACCGCGTCGGCGAAGGTACCGTGGGCTGAACCTTCGGTCTGCAGGAAGCGTGTGATGTGTTCGGTCGGCGGCGTCAGGTGGCGGCGCCAGTTTTTCGGCAGTGCCTTGAAGGCAAAGGCCACCTTGTCGCGGATCATCCCCGGCACCAGCCAGTCGAAGGCCGCGACATCGAGTTTGTTGAGCAGCGCCAGCGGCACGGTAGCGGTAATGCCGTCGAGCGGATGGCCGGGATCAAAACGGTATTTGAGTTTGACCTCGAACTCACCCGCTTTTTCCCCAACCAGCACGCTGTCCGGGAACTGCGCTTCGGTGATGTCTTCGGCGGCGTGGCGCATCAGGTATTCGCGCGTCAGCAGCAGATGATCCGCGTTGTTCTGCTCCACCGTCTTGCGCCACTGCTCGAAACCCGCGCCGTTAACGATGTCCTGCGCAATGCGTTCGTCGTAAAAAGCGAAGATCACTTCGTCACTGACCAGCACATCGCGTTTGCGCGCCTTGTGCTCCAGCTCCTGCACTTCTTTTATAAGTCTTTGATTTTGCTGTATAAATTTTGCGGGTGTGGCGTAGTCACCGGCAACCAGCGCCTGGCGGATGAAAATCTCGCGCGCTTCCTTTGGATTGATCGGGCCGTAATGCACACGACGCTTGGGCACGATGGTGATGCCGTACAGCGTGACGCGTTCATAGGCCGTGACCATCGCGCGTTCGCGCTCCCAGTGCGGATCAAAGTAATGACGGTCGACCAGATCGCGCGCCAGCGGTTCAATCCATTCCGGTTCGATACGCGCAACGCAGCGCGCATAAAGCCTTGCGGTATCCACCAGTTCACCGGCCATCACCCATTTCGGCTGCGCTTTGCGCAGGCCCGAGCCCGGGAAGATCGTGAACTTGATGCCGCGCGCACCGATGTACTCGCCCTCTTCATTCTTGAAACCGATATTGCCAAGGAGACCGGCGAGCAGCGCGCGGTGGATCTGGTCCTCGGTGGCGGGTTTTTCATTGACCTGCAGACCGAGTTCCGCAGTCAGTGACGCCAGCTGGCCGTGGATGTCGCGCCATTCACGCATCCGGCGCTGTGACAGGAACAGTTCGGCCAGTTGCTGCGCCAGCTTGCGGTTGGACTGCTTGTGTTTGATCGACTCATCGAAAAAATCCCAGAGCTTCAGATAACTCATGAAGTCGGATTTGGCATCGGCGAACTGCGCGTGCGCCCGGTCGGCGGCTTCGGACTTGTCGAAGGGACGGTCGCGCGGGTCCTGCACCGACAGCGCGGAGGCAATGATCAGCACTTCGCGCAAACAGCTCTCCTGCTTGGCGGCAATGATCATGCGCGCAATGCGCGGATCAATCGGGAATTTGGCGAGCTGCCAGCCGACGGGCGTGAGCTGCTTCTGCGCATCCACCGCACCGAGTTCGGCGAGCAGCTGATAACCGTCGGTGATCATCCGCGGCGTCGGCGCCTCGAGGAAGGGAAAATCCTCGACATCGCCGATGCGCAGCGCCTTCATGCGCAGGATCACATGCGCCAGCGAGGAGCGCAGGATTTCCGGATCGGTGTACTGCGGCCGCGCGTTGTAGTCGTCTTCGTCATAGAGCCGGATCGCCACGCCGGCTGCGACACGGCCGCAGCGGCCGGCACGCTGATTGGCCGAGGCGCGCGACACCTTCTCGATCTGCAACTGCTCGACCTTGTTGCGGTAGCTGTAGCGGTTGACCCGCGCCAGCCCGGTATCCACGACGTAATGAATGCCCGGCACCGTCAGCGAGGTTTCGGCGACGTTGGTGGCGAGCACGATGCGTCGCGCACCATGCGCACGGAACACCTCATCCTGTTCTTCAAAAGACAGTCGCGCATACAGCGGCAGGATTTCCGCACCCTTGGGATGATGTTTGCGCAGGGCCTCGGCGGTCTCGCGGATTTCACGCTCGCCGGGCAGGAACACCAGCACGTCGCCGCCCGAACGCTCACGCCACAACTCGGAGACGGCGTCGACGATGGCTTCGTCGAGATCCTTTTCTTCCTGGTTTTCGTTTTTCGCCAGCGGGTGGTAGCGCACCTCCACCGGATAGGTGCGGCCCGAAACCTCGATGACCGGCGCCGGTTTGCCGTTGATCTCAAAATGTTTCGAGAAGCGCTCGGCGTCGATGGTCGCCGAGGTGACGATGATTTTCAGATCGGGCCGGCGCGGCATCAGCCGGCGCAGATAACCCAGCAGAAAGTCGATGTTCAGACTGCGCTCGTGCGCCTCGTCGATGATCAGCGTGTCATAGGCGCGCAGGTCGCGGTCACCCTGGGTTTCGGCGAGCAGGATGCCGTCGGTCATCAGCTTGATATAGGTGTTCTGCGACAGCTTGTCGGCGAAACGCACCTTGTAGCCGACGGCGTGACCCAGCGGGCTTTTTAATTCATGCGCGATACGCGTCGCGACGGTACGCGCGGCAATGCGCCGCGGCTGGGTGTGGCCGATCAGGCCGTGCACGCCGCGTTGCAGCTCCAGACAGATTTTCGGCAGCTGCGTGGTCTTGCCCGAACCGGTTTCGCCGCAGACGATGACCACCTGGTTTTCGGCAATCGCGCGCGCAATGACCTCGCGCTTGCCGACCACCGGCAGGTCTTCCGGATAGGCCGGCTGCGGCAGATTGCGCAGCCGGTGTTCGATGTCTTCGGGGGTGCGGAGTTTCAAGGTCAGAAACCTTCAGACACAGGGATCACAGGCAACACAAAAAGTAAAACCAATTAACAGGATGTGCAGGATGAGGAGGATGAAAAACTTGTCGATTGACGGCTTTTATCCTGAACATCCTGTCTATCCTGTTAAATCGCTTTTGTTTTACTTTTTGCTCCCTGTGCTCACTGTGACCTCTATGGCAAGCCTTTTGATTTTTCCAACAAAAAAGGCCGGCGTTCACCGGCCTCTTCGTCATGTCCTTTGCGATCACAGTTTCACTTTGGGATTCAGCGCATACAGGCCGGTGAGTTTGGCCTCGCCGAGCACATGGCCGGCGATGGCATTGCGCACGTCGGCGCCGCCGAATTTTCCGGCGACCGGACATTTCGCCACGCCCAGCGCATACAGCGTGAATACATAATGGTGTTTGATGCTGTCGTTCCACGGCGGACATGGGCCGTCGTAACCGAAATAGTCGCCCTTCATGTCCTTGTCACCGGCGAACCACGCGGTGTAGTCGTTGATGCCCTGACGCGTACCGCGCGGACCATTGGGCCCTGCCTTGCCGCGGGCCGTGACGGCGCTCGAAAACTCACCCGCGGCAATCGCACCGGATGCGGGATCGAGGTCAACCATCACCCAGTGAAAAAAATCAACGCGCGGCAGCGAGGCCGGGATTTCGCGGCCTTCCTGATTCACGTCATCGGGTTTGGACGGCACATCAGGGTCATGACAGATCAGCACCAGCGATTTCGTGCCGGCGATTGCGGCCTCGGGGTTTTGCGCGAGCCGTGCG
>CBHTVL010000115.1:0-6728 GCA_966096475.1 uncultured Burkholderiales bacterium | reverse complement strand
CTGGCCCTTGCTGCGTGTTGTCGACGGGCGCGGTCAATTGCTGCGCGGTACGTTGTTCATCGTCGGTTCGGTACTGATCGTGTGGAGCTTTTCGGAGTTGCCGCTGGCGACGGCGATCACCATGCTCTATATGAGTCCGATTTTCATGGTGATCCTGTCAGTGCCGCTGCTTGGTGAGCGCATCAGCCGCCACCGCTGGATTGCAGTGATCGGCGGATTCATCGGGGTGCTGATCATCATGCGTCCAGGCAGTGCGGGTTTTCAGTGGGCCTTGCTGCTGCCTTTGATGGCGGCGATGGTCAATGCGCTGCGCGATGTAATGACGCGCCGTCTCGCGCGTACCGAAACCTCGATTTCGATCCTGTTCTGGTCGAACATCGTGCTGATGGCGGGCGGATTCATGACCCTGCCGGCGGGTTGGGCGCCGGTCAGCACGCAGGATGCATTCTGGTTTCTGGCTGCAGGCATTTTCAACGGCACCGCGCACTTCTGCATCATCGACGCACTGCGCACCGGCGAGGCCTCGGCGCTGGCGCCGGTGCGTTACACCGCGCTGATGTGGGCAGCGCTGCTCGGTTACGCAGTGTGGGGGGAGGTTCCGGAGTTGTGGCTGCTGGCGGGCGCCGCAGTGATCGTTGCCAGCAGTCTTTACATGATCCGCGCCGAGCGCAGGGCCTGATACGGATTTTATCCGGCTTTGATTGCGGCAGCTTCCGCGCGCGGTTATTCTGTGCCGGCAGTTCAGTGTTCAACATAACCAGGAGAACTTGCATGGAAATTCAAGCAGGCAGTGCCGCGCCCGATTTCACATTGGCCGCGCACAATTCCGACCAGAAAATCACGCTGTCCGGTTTCAAGGGGCGTGCGGTCGTGGTGGCATTCATGCCTTTTGCGTTCACGGGTGGATGAACCAATCAAGTCCGTGGGTTCCGTGAGAACTACGAAGAATTCAAGAAGCTGAATGTCGAGATCCTCCAGCTGAGCATCGATCCGGTGCCGAGCCTGAAGGGATGGGCTGATTTCCTCGGTGGCGTACCGTTCCCGCTGCTGTCGGACTTCTGGCCGCATGGCGCAGTGGGCAAGTCCTTCGGTATCTTCAACGAGGAGCGCGGCATCGACAAGCGCGCGGCCTACGTGATTGATGCCAAAGGCGTCATCCGTTACGCCAAGGTCTATCCGCAAGGTACGATCCCGACCAGTGAAGAACTGCTCGCCGAGCTGAAAAAGCTTTAAGGCGGAGCTCTTGCAGCACAGAGGCCGGCAGCTTTCCCCGATGGGGGCTGCCGGCTTTTTTACGTCTGTCGCAGCCGTCACCCGCGCGTAACGACCGATTGGCTAGAATGGCCGCAAGCTGTGCCGCAAAGGCAGCGTCAACCTGGAGGGGGTGACCATGACTGTAACCCGTCGCAAATTTTTGCAGGGTGTGGCCGGCGCAGGCGCCGGTCTGATGATGACGCGGCATCTGCCCGCGGCAGCGCAGGATGCCGCCACGCTGGAACGCAACAAGGCCATCGTGCTCCGTTACAAAAAAGCCCAGGGCACGGCGGAAGAGGCTGCGGTGATCCGCGAGACGGTGGCGCCGGGCTCAACCCGCCTTCGTGCAGGCTTCACCCATCTCGCGGCAAATGCCCGGGATCAGGGTTTCCCTGATATGGGTACCAATTTGCGCGCCGCCATTCCCGACCGGGTGGATGTCATTGAGGACATCATCGCCGACGGCAATCAGGTTGGCCTGCTGTTCCGGGTCACCGGTACCCACGGCGGCAATTTTTACGGCATTCCCGCGACCGGCCGCAAAATCGATGTTTACGAAGCCGGCCTGTTTACGTTGACCGACGGCCGCATCACTTCATCATGGTTCATGGCTGACGAAGCCGCACTGCTGCGGCAGCTGCAGGCAAAGCTGCCGCCGCGCAAAGACGGGCGTTTCATCGTGCCGCCGGTGACGGATGAAGGCATGGACGGCGATACGTTACTGGCCAAGACCGGTGCACGCCCGCCGGCCACTGAAGCCGAGCGCAACAAGCTGATTGTCGCGCGCTCCAAGGCGAGTAATCCGCCGTCGGACAACCGCGCGCCGGATTACAAGCAGCGGCGCCAGGGCTTCCAGCATCTGCGCGAACATGGCATCGCGACCAAAACCGAGAAGGAAACCCCGACCAGCGCCTTCCCGGACCGTCGCGACTTTGTCGACGGCCTGATGGGTGAGAGCGACAGGGTGTGGATGCAGTTCCGTTTGCGCGGCACCCAGACCCGGCCGCTGTACGGCGTGGCGCCCACCGGCAAAAAAGTCGACGTCGCGGAAATCGGCATCATGCGGTTTGCCGACGGCCAATGGAAGGAGGGCTGGTATTTCGGTGACGAGCTCGGCATGCTGCTGCAGCTCGGCGTGCCCAATCTGCTGACCGGCGGTTAGCCGCCGGGCCCGGAAATTGCATCGACCGCGGGATTGAACTGATATTGGAGTCCGACATGCTCAAAGGCAAAAACGCGGTTGTTACCGGATCCACCAGCGGCATCGGGCTTGGGGTTGCCACGGCGCTGGCTGCGCGCGGTGTCAACGTGATGCTGAATGGCTTCGGTGACCCGGCGGACATCAAAGCACTGTGCGCGCGGCTGGCCAAAGAACACGGCGTCCGCGTCGAACACCATGGCGCCGACATGAGCAAACCGGCGGACATCGAAGCAATGATGAAGCAGGCCGAGTCTTCCTTCGGCACCATCGACATCCTGGTCAATAACGCCGGGATCCAATTTGTATCGCCGATTGAGGATTTTCCGCCGGAGAAATGGGATGCCATCATCGCCATCAATCTGGTGGCGCTGTTCCACACCATCCGCCATGTCGTGCCCGGCATGAAAAAGCGCCAATGGGGGCGCATTATCAACATCGCCTCCGCCCATGCGCTGGTGGCCTCGCCGTTCAAGTCGGCCTATGTCGCCGCCAAACACGGCGTTGCCGGACTGACCAAGACTGTGGCGCTCGAAACCGCGACCGCCGGAATCACCTGCAATGCGATCTGCCCCGGTTATGTGCTGACGCCGCTGGTGGAAAAACAGATTCCGGATACAGCCAAGGCGCGCGGCATCACCGAGGCGCAGGTGGTCAGCGATGTCTTGCTGGCGGCGCAGCCGACCAAGCAGTTCGTCACGGTGGAGCAGGTCGCGGCGCTGGCCTGTTTTCTTGCCGGCGATGATGCGGCGTCTATCACCGGGACCATTCAATCCATCGATGGCGGCTGGACGGCGCAGTAATCACGGAATACCCCGACTCGCCCCGAAGGAAGTCCCTTTGGGGGGAAGCCGGGGTCCAGTGACTTCCATCGACTTGGGTGAGCTGCACTGGATTCCGGCTTCCGCCGGAATGACGGAACTGGGATACGCGCGTTTCCGTCAATCCGCCGCGTGAATGACTTCCCGCACCGCCGGATACACCAGATTCTCCCAACGCTTTCCGCTGAATACCCCGTAGTGGCCGACTCCCGCCTGCACATAGTGCGTGCGCAGATACTGCGGCAGCTTTTCGCATAAATCCTGCGCTGCCAGCGTCTGGCCGAGTGCGCAGATATCGTCGCGTTCGCCTTCGATCGTCAGCAGCGCCGTTCTGCGGATCAGTTTCGGATTGACCGGACGGTCGCGCCACTTCAGCTTGCCGCAGGCCAGTGCGTGTTCCTGGAATACCAGCTTCACGGTTTCGAGGTAGAAATCGGCGCTCAAATCAGAGACGGCAAAATATTCCTCATAAAAGCGTCGCGTCGCCGCCGCTTTTTCATGATCGCCTTCGACAATCTGCTGGTAATAATCCTTGAACGACTTGATGTGCCGTTGCAGGTTCATGTTGAGAAAAGCCGACAGCTGCACGAAGCCCGGATAGACGCGTCGCCGCATGCCGGCAAACTGCACCGGCACATGTTCGATCAGGTTGTGTTCGAACCAGCTCATTGGCTTGCTGGTGGCGAGCTGGTTGACTCCGGTGGGGTTGACCCGGCAATCGATCGGGCCGGCCATCAGCGTCAGGCTGTGCGGCGTGGCGGGGTGTTTGTCCTCGGCCATGACTGCGACTGCGGCCAGTGCTTCGACGCAGGGCTGGCAGATCGCCACCAGATGCGCGCCGGGGCCCATGACGTCGAGGAACTCGATGATGTGGTCAATGTATTCATCGATGCCGAAACGGCCGGCTTCGATCGGCACGTCGCGCGCGTTGTGCCAGTCGGTGATGTAGACATCGTGGTCGCGCAGCATGGTACGCGCGGTTTCGCGCAGCAGCGTCGCGAAATGGCCGGACATCGGCGCAACAATCAGCACCCGCGGCTGCGCTGCACTGGTGTGCTTGCGGAAGCGCAGCAGTGTGGCAAACGGTGTGCTGTGGACGACTTCTTCCGTGACCTGCAGTTCGCGCTTGCCGCACATCACGGATTCGATGCCGAATTCCGGCCGGCGATGGGTCAGTCGGGCCAGTGAAAATACTTCGCAGGCGGCGGCAAAACGTCGCAGGGGGTTCATCGGGTTAAACGGGTTCAGGCCCCAGGTATTGAGGTCGTGCAGTCCCGGCGCGGCGAGCATCGCGGCTTCGCGCATCGGATTGAGTACGCGCTCTTGCGTCTGGTAGGCGTGGTAAATCATCAGCAACCCCTAAAAATCGGCGGACGGCCCGGCGCACCCCAGAGTCACGCAATAATCGCACCACCACCGCAGCCCGCGTGGCATGACTCCTGCTAACAGCACTGTGAAGGCCTCCGCCGGCACCATCCAGGTGCGCAGTGGCAGCGGGCCGCATGGAGGTTGGGCATCATGGCGCAGGCGACTCTGAGCATCAGCAGCAAGAACTATTCGTCCTGGTCGTTGCGCGGCTGGCTGCTGGCGCGTTTCTCCGGGCTCGATTTCCGCGAGGTCGTCGTGTCGCCGGACGATGCCAGCGCCAAACGTGAGTTGCTGTTGCTGGCGCCGTCCATTCTGGTGCCCTGCCTGCAGCACGACGGCATCAAGGTCTGGGACACCCTGGCCATTGCCGAATATCTCCATGAAATCAAACCCAAAAGCGGCTTGCTGCCGTCGACGCGCGCGGCGCGTGCGCACTGCCGTGCGGTCTGCGGTGAAATGCACTCCGGCTTCAGTAGCCTGCGTTCGGCGCTGCCGATGAACCTGAAGGGCGACTTTCCCGGCTACAAGGTCTGGGCCAAGGCGGTCGACGATATCGAGCGCATCACCGCGATCTGGCGGGAGTGCCTCGATGAATACGGCGGTCCCTGGCTGTTCGGCAAAAAGCGCTGCATGGCTGACGCCATGTACGCGCCGGTGGTGACCCGTTTCATCACCTACCATGTGACGGTTGATGCGCAGTGCACCGCTTATGGCAGCAAAATCATGGCGATGCCGGAGATGAAGGAATGGATCGCCGCGGCGCAACTCGAGTCCGACGACATCGAAGAACTCGACATGGAATTCTGAGGGGGCCGCGTTCGCAGGCCCCGTCAGCGCTCATTTCCAGGGTGCGGGTGCCGGCACCGGCGCGGGGCCGGGCATGTCGATGGTCTTGAAGTCTGCCGGGCCGACGATTTCCAGATATTCCATATCCGGCGAATAGTCGAACAGGTAATGCACGATGCCGGGGCGCTGGTGTACGCAGTCGCCCGCGCTGACCAGCGTTTCCTTGTCCTCGTACATGAACTTGGCCCAACCCTTGATCATCAGCACGATATGGAAATCGGCTTCATGGCGGTGCCAGCCGGTGCCCTTTTCCGGCGCATTATTGGCGCGGACGAGCTGGGCGATGACCTTGCCGGCGGTGGCTTCAGCGACGCCGAGATCGCGGTAAATGAAGAAATCACGCAGTCCGTCGATGCGGAACTCGGTGTCTCCGGGTTTGACATGGGAAAATTTTGTGACGGTTCGATCGAGCATGGCGAGGCTCCTTGTCGGGTGACCATGCGCAATCAAGCATAAGTTGTTCCAGTCGCTGCTGTCCCTCAGGGCATGCGCGTCCGTGGTGCAAGCGCACCGTGAAAGTGCGACTCAGTGCAGTGGGATGACGTTGGAGACGCCGGGTTCGTCGCGGCGGGGCGCCATGACATTGAGCAGGATCACCCGGCGGCCCAGCGTGACCACGCTGCCGCGGATGCGGTTGTCGCCGTTGTCGCTGAATTCAAAATCATAGGCCCGCTGCAGCAGCAGGCGGCCGTCGGCATTGCGCGCCGGTTTGAGGCTGGCGATACCGACAGTGTCATCCAAAAACTGCAGGCCTTCGGCGTGACAGGCAGCGCGCGCCGCGGCAACAGCCGCTTCACGCGCCTGCATGCTGTCCCACCACAGCCAGCCGAGCGCGATGAAAACTGCGAGCAGAATCAGTTCGGTCATGAGCGGCCGTAATATTCCTGCACGGTTTCCCAGGCGATTTCCTGCAGGAACTTCGCCATCTCGGCATTGATGCCCGCGGTATAACTCAGGCCGACCGGCGACTTGTTGTACAGCGCCGCATAGATCGTGCAGGCGGAGAGGTAGGTGCCGAGCATGCTCGGGTGCCGCTTGTCCGGCGCGTACATGCCGATGCCGGTTTTTTTTGCGATGGCTTTGGCAAAGGCGAGGCCGGCGGGAATCACCAGCGCATCGTTCTTGTTGCCGGCGATGGTGTATTCCTCGGCGAGTTGCTGCGTCATCTCCGGTTTGTCGGCATAGGCCCAGGTCATGAACAGAATGGGCTTGGCGCCATGCTTGCGCACCGTCGCGCTGTG
>CBHTVL010000114.1:0-6746 GCA_966096475.1 uncultured Burkholderiales bacterium | reverse complement strand
TGCGCTGTACATCCTCGGCGACCTGTTTGAATACTGGGTCGGTGACGACGACCTCGAAGACCCGCTGAACGGCACCGTCTCCGGCGCCCTGTCCGCACTGGCAGACAGCGGCACCAAAGTCTTCCTGATGCGGGGCAACCGCGATGTTCTGCTGGGCAGCGGCTTCGCGTCGCGTTGCCATGCCACGCTGCTTGATGATCCGGTGTTGATCAATCTGTACGGCACGCCGACACTGCTGAGCCACGGCGATGCCTTGTGCACCGATGATGTGGATTACCAGCGTTTTCGTTTGTATGCCCGTGATCCCGGCAATCAGCAGAAATTCCTGACCCAGTCACTGGAAGCGCGGCGGGAGCAGATGCGCGGCATGCGCGCGCAGAGCGAGGCCAGCAAGCAGCAGAAAACGGAAGCGATCATGGATGTCGCACCGGCCGCCGTTGAAGCCCTGCTGCGACAACACACTTATCCGCGGCTGATCCACGGCCACACCCACCGTCCGGCGCGCCATGTGCATGCCGTCGACGGGCACTCCTGCGAGCGCTGGGTACTCAACGACTGGTATGACAGCGGCGGCTATCTGCGTTGCGATGCCGCCGGCTGCACTGCCGTTCTAACCTAGCGCCTGCGTGAAGTCCGCGATCAGGTCATCGATATCCTCGATGCCGATCGACAGCCGGATCAGCGAGTCCGCAATCCCCATCTCGGCGCGCCGCGCCGCCCCCATCTCCCAGTAAATCGTCTGCGCGACCGGGATCGCCAGCGTCCGGTTGTCACCGAGATGGCTGGAGGAAATCACCAGTTGCAGGCGATTCAGAAAATCGAGGCAGTCGATATTGTCGGCCAGCTCGATGCTCATCAGGGCGCCATAGGTCCTGAACAGTTCGCCGGCCAGCCTGTGCTGCGGATGATCTTCAAGCCCGGGGTAATAGACCTTCGTCACCTTGGGATGTTTGGCAAGGAAACGGGCCAGCTGCAGGCAATTGGCGGAAGCCCGCTCCATGCGCAACGCCAGCGTTTCCGCGCCCATCGCCAGCCGGTGCGCCGCCTCGGCCGCCAGCGTGGCGCCGACATCACGAAGCCCCTTCTTGCGAATCTGCAGAATGCCCCAGTTCGCCGGATTGGCGTTCTTGTAGTTGTCGTAGATGTTCGGAAAGGACTTCCAGTCGAACAAACCGGTATCCGTCACCGCGCCGCCCAGCGCATTGCCATGTCCGCCGATGTACTTGGTCAGCGAATTGATCACCAGGCTGGCCTTGACCTGCTTCGGCCGGAACAGCCACGGCGAGGTCATCGTGTTGTCGACAAAATAAATGATGCCGCGGCTTGCACACAGCTCGCCGATGCGCACCAGATCAGCCACCTGGGTACGCGGGTTGGCAATGGTTTCGACAAACACCATGCGGGTATTCGGTCGCAGCGCCTTTTCGACGTTCTCGACGCGGGTCGCATCAACATAACTGATGTCGCAGTCGAACTGCCCCAGCGTGCCGAACAGGCTGTTGGTGTTGCCGAACAGGAAGGCACTCGACACCACATGGTCGCCCCCGCGCAGCAGTGCAACGAATGCCGAGGCGATGGCCGCCATGCCCGTCGAGAAGCAGGCCGTGGCAATGCCGTCTTCCATCTTGCTGATTTTGGATTCCAGCGCCGCCGTGGTGGGATTACCCTGACGCCCGTAGGCGTAGCCGGCCATTTCGCCCTTGAACACCTTGACCAGGTCGCGCGCATCCGGATAACCGAAGGCCACCGCCGTATGCATGGGCTTGAGCACTGAATAATGCTCGATCGGCGCTTCCAGATCGGAATGCAGGATCTTTGTCGTGAATCCGTTTTTCATGGTCTTGCTCCGTCAAATAAAAAAACCCGGCCAGCTAGCGCGGACCGGGTTCTTCCGTCGCTTTAGCTGCATTTTTAACGCGCCCGCAAGCTGCTCTTCAAATCGGCGCAATACAAGACTACCGCAGGCCCGCAGCCCGCGTCAAACCGGCTCAGTCGACGAGTTCCAGCCCGAGGTCGAGCTGGGTCGCCGCGGCGGTTTTACCGGCCTTGGCTCCATCCCGGCGCTGCGCCTCGACGCCGTCCAGATAATCCTGGGTTACATCGCCGGTAATGTATTGGCCACTGAAACAGGAAGACTCGAAATTGGTCACCGAAGGATTGACGCTGCGTACATCGCCGATCAGCGCATCGAGTTCCTGGTAAATCAGCGCATCGCAGCCGATTTCGCGGGCGATTTCGTCGTGCGAACGGCCGCTGGCAATCAGCTCGTCACGGGTCGGCATGTCGATGCCGTAGACATTGGCGTAACGCACGGGCGGCGCCGCCGATGCGAAATAAACCTTGCGTGCACCCGCATCGCGGGCCATCTGCACGATTTCCCGGCTGGTGGTGCCGCGCACGATGGAGTCATCGACCAGCAGCACGTTTTTGCCGCGGAATTCCATGCCGATGGCATTGAGCTTCTGGCGCACCGATTTACGGCGGATCGCCTGCCCCGGCATGATGAAGGTGCGGCCGATATAGCGGTTCTTGATGAAACCTTCGCGGTAACCCAGATTGAGGTGGTTCGACAACTGCATCGCCGACGGCCGGCTGGAATCGGGGATCGGAATTACCACATCGATATCGAGATGGGCAAAATCCTTCTCGATCTTGCGGCCGAGGCTTTCACCCATGCGCAGGCGGGTCTCGTAGACCGAGATGCCGTCGATGACCGAATCCGGTCGCGCCAGATAAACGAATTCAAACAGGCAGGGATTGAGCGAGGGATTTTCCGCGCACTGCAGGCTGTGGAAGTTGCCGTCGAGGTCGATGAAAATCGCCTCGCCCGGCGCCACGTCGCGAACCAGCTGGAAACCGAGTCCGTCGAGGGCGACGCTTTCCGAAGCCACCATGTATTCAGTACCGCCTTCAGGCGTTTCAATTTTGCCGAAAACCAGCGGGCGGATGCCGAAGGGGTCGCGGAAGGCCAGCAGGCCGTAACCGGCAATCATCGCCACCACGGCATAGGCGCCGCGGCAACGCCGGTGCACGCCCGAGACCGCGGCAAAAATCGTCGCCGGATCCAGTTTGTAGTTGGAGGTATTCGCCGCCAGTTCGTGCGCCAGCACGTTGAGCAGGACTTCCGAATCCGACTCGGTGTTGACGTGACGCATGTCGAGGCGAAACAGGTCGTTTTTCAACTGCTCGGAATTGGTCAGGTTGCCGTTGTGGCCGAGCACGATGCCGAAGGGCGAATTGACATAAAAAGGCTGCGACTCCGCGGCCGACCATGCCGAGCCTGCGGTGGGGTAACGGGTATGGCCAATACCGGCATGTCCGGCGAGGCTGCGCATATTGCGGGTGCGGAATACGTCGCGCACCATGCCCCCGCCCTTGTGCATGTGGAAACTGGCGCCATCGGCAGTCACGATGCCGGCGGCATCCTGTCCGCGGTGCTGCAATACCAGCAGGCCGTCATACAGCAGCTGATTGACGGGACTACGGGCAACGACTCCAACAATTCCGCACATGGCGCGTTTCCTCAGCCGTACTTGATATGTTGCGCCAGGGCCGGCGGCAGCCAGCCTTTGACGCCCAATGCAACCAGTTCCAGCAACGGCCGCAGCGCCGCTTCGCGCCACACCGGCTGTTTGGGCAGCGACGTGGCGCCGGCCAGCAACGCCAGCGCAATCACCACTGCCGCGCCGCGCACCACACCGAACACCGCCCCCAGCAAACGGTCTTCCACACTCAGCCCTGCGCTTTTGATCAGCTGCGAGGCCGCCACGGCAATCAGGCTCATCACCAGCAGCACCGACAGGAACAACGTGACAAAACCGGCAAGCCAGCGCAGTTCTTCACCGGGAATTTCCGCCGGCATGATCGCCGCGAGGTCGCCGCCGAACAGCCGTGCGACGATAAATGCGACCGCCCAGGCTGCAAGGGCAAGCAACTCACGGACAAAACCGCGGAGGACGCTGAGCAGAACCGAGAAACCGACGATGGCAAGCACCACATAGTCGATCAGTGTCATTGTTACCGCGGTACAACCTTGCCGTCGAGCTGCAGCTTCTGCAGTTGCGTACGCGCCTTCTCGGCGGCTTCACGACTGTTATAGGGTCCGACACGCACACGCGTCACCGGCCCCTTCGCAGTCTGCACCACTTCCGTATACGCCTTCAGTCCGCCACCGGCGATCCTGGCCTGCATTTCTTTGGCTTTGGCGGTATCGGCGAGCGCCGCAACCTGGATTACAAATCCGCCGGTCGACGCGGCTTTTGGTTTTTCCTTGCTGTCCTTGGCCTTCGCCGGCTCGGACTTGGCAGCCGTCTGCGTTTTCGGCTCAGCCTTGGACACCGGTTTGGCCGGCGCTTCCGCTTTCGCCTCGGCCTTGGGCTCCGCTTTCGGCTCCGGCTTGGGCTCGGCTTTCACCTCCGCCTTCGGTTCCGGCGGTTTGGCTTCGGCTTTGACTTCGGGTTTCACTTCGGGCTTGGCGACAACCACCGGCTCGGGTTTGGCTTCCTTGACCGGAGCCGCAGGCGCAACTGCTGCTTCGGGTTTGGTATCAGCCTTCGGCGCAGCCACAGGATCAACCGGCTTCAAAGGCGTTGGCGAAGAAGACAACACGCTGGCATCCGGCGACGGAATCTGGATATTGATGTTCTGGTTCACCGGCTTGGGCTCGGAGTCCAGAACCATCGGCAGGACCACGGCCACGGCAGTGACCAGGACGATCGCACCCACCAGACGGCGGCGTGCGCGCTTTTTCAGCTGGAGTTCTTTGTCGCTAACGTTTCTCGCCATGCTTTGATACGCAGTAAACGAAGTAACTTATTGATTAATAACGATTTTTACTATGGCCGGCGATTGCGGAATGCGGTCATCGCTGCGGCTACGGTAAGAAACGATCCGAAGGCCAAAATTCTATCACCATCTCCGGCCTTCCGGTACGCGCGATCACAGGCTTCTTCAATGTTTATGCACGTTGTGATGTCGACATTGACCCCGGCCTCACGCAGACATTGCGCCAGTTCCCCGGCACTCATGCCCCGCGGACCGTCCAGCGGTGCCACCAGCCAGTGATCAATATGGCCACGCAGTAACCGTACAACGCCGGCGACATCCTTGTCCTTGAGCATCGAAAACACCGCAATCGTCTCGCGATAGCCCGTCATCTGCACCAGATTCAGCGCCAGCGCTTCGGCGGCATGCGGATTGTGTGCCACATCGAGGATCACGGCAGGACGCCCGGGCAGCACCTGGAAACGCCCGGGATTTTCAACGGAGACCAGCCCCGCGCGGATATCGCCGGCGCTGACAGGAATGCGTTCGCGTACCGCATCCAGCGCGGCAATGCAGGCGCTGGCATTGGCGAGCTGGAAAGTGCCGCGCAGCGCCGGCGGCGGCAGGCCATGGCGGTTGCCGCCGGGACCGCGGTAACGCCATTGCTGCTGCTGCATTTCATAACTGAAATCGCGGCCGATCAGCAGCAGTTCAGCGCCGATGGCCGAAGCATATTGCAACACCGAAGCCGGCGGTTCGGGATCGGCGCAGACCGCCGGACGTCCCGCGCGGAAAATGGGTGCCTTCTCGGCGCCAATGGCCTCGCGCGTGTCGCCCAGGTATTCCATATGATCGATTCCGATGCTCATCAGCAGCGCCACATCGGCATCAAAGGCATTCACGGCGTCGAGGCGGCCGCCGAGGCCGACTTCCAAAACAGCAACATCGACCTTGCGCTCAACAAACAACCAGACCGCAGCCAGGGTGCCGAACTCGAAATAGGTCAGTGCCACGCCGGTCGCGACGCGAGCCTGCTCGACGGCGGCAAACGCACGGACCAGATCGGCGTCATCCGCATCATGACCGGCGATACGCACCCGCTCGTTGTAATGCAGCAGATGCGGCGAGGTATATACGCCGGCACGATAACCGGCATGCGTCAGAATGGATTCCAGAAACCGGCAGGCCGATCCCTTGCCGTTGGTGCCGCCGACGGTGATCAGCGGAAAAGCCGGTTTAAGCTGCAACGCGTCGCGAACCACATTGACCCGATCCAGCCCCATCGCGATGCTCTGCGGGTGCTGGCGCTCGATGTATTCGAGCCAGTCGGACAGTGTTACCGGATGGGTCATTTCAGCGGGGTTGGTGCGCTCCGGGCCCTTGGGCACCGGAGATTCGCCGTCAGGCTGACGGCGCCGGCTGCTTCATCAGCAGCGTCAGCAGTCGCGCCAGCGTATCGCGCATCTGCCGGCGGTCGACAATCATGTCGAGCGCGCCCTTCTGCATCAGGAACTCGGCCCGCTGGAAGCCTTCAGGCAGGGTTTCGCGCACGGTCTGCTCGATCACCCGCGGACCGGCAAAACCGATCAGCGCATTGGGTTCAGCAACCACCACATCGCCGATCATCGCAAAACTGGCGGATACGCCGCCCATGGTCGGATCGGTCAGTACCGATATGAACGGCAGACGTTCATCGGCGAGCCGGGTCAGCGCTGCGCAGGTCTTCGCCATCTGCATCAGCGAGAACAGGCCCTCCTGCATGCGCGCACCGCCGGTTGCGGTGAAACAGATGAAAGGCAGCCGCTGCTCGACACAGACCTGAACGCCGCGTACAAAACGCTCGCCGACCACCGAGCCCATCGAACCGCCGAGAAAGCCGAATTCAAAGGCGGCTGTGACGACCTGGATTTCCTTGATCGCGCCCTGCATCACCACCAGCGCATCTTCCTCACCGGTATCGGCGCGCGCAGCCGCCAGACGGT
>CBHTVL010000113.1:0-6758 GCA_966096475.1 uncultured Burkholderiales bacterium | reverse complement strand
ACCGCCGGCTTTTCGGCCGGCGCGAGTTCAAGTCGCGCGGCTTCGCCGGCGCTTGCGGTGTCCTTGCCGAAATTCAGCAGCAGGCGGCCCGGCAGGATCTGCCGGCCATGGGCGTCATGGATGTGCGAGAACTGGTGGCGCTGGCGGGACCGCGAGTGACGCGCGACAAAAGTGCCTTTTCCCTGCTTGCGCACCAGAATGTTGGCGGCGACCAGTTCGCCGATGCCGGCGCGTATTGTGAATACCGCGACGCCGAAACGTTCTGCGAGCTGGCCTTCCGTCGGCAGCTGTTCCCCGGCTTTCCATTCGCCTTCGGACAGGCATTGCAGGATGCGCTGCTCGACCTGTTTGTACAGCGGCCCGGGGCCGCTGACGTCAAGACTGTTCGTGCCGGATTTGCGCGCCATGGGGAGTTTGGTCATTGATTATAGCTTTCGCTTGGCAATCATGCAAAAGATACGTATGATACGCATGTATTAGATGTCCAGTGCAGATTTCCGAGGAGAAACCCAGATGCAGGTCGCACAGAACACCGCTTCGAAACAGAACCTGACTCCGCAAATCATTCCTTCCGGCAAAGCCTGCGGCGCTGAAGTGACCGGCGTTGATCTGGCACGGTTGGATCCCCTTACGGTCGCCACGCTGCAGCAGGCGATCCGTGAACATCTGGTGGTGGTCGTGCGCGGCCAGCCGATCAGCGATCCGCAACTGATTGCGCTGGGCAAATCCTTCGGTGAACTGGAGCCGCCGGGCATGAGCCCCATCGGCAAACCCTTTATTGATGCGTTTCCGGACATCCTGGTGATTTCCAATATCATGGAGCAGGGTATGCCCATGGGAAATCTCGGCGCCGGTGAGGCGATCTGGCATACGGACATGTCCTACCGTCCGCGGCCGTGCACGATTGCCATCCTGCACGCGCTGGAAGTGCCGCCGGCCGGCGGCAATACCTATTTTGCCAATCAGTATCTGGCCTACGACACGCTGTCCGATGAACTGAAGAAAAAGCTGGATGGCCTCGAAGTGATTCACGACGAGACCTACAACAGCGCCGGCCAGATGCGCAAAGGCTTCAAGGAAGTGACGGATCCCCGTCAGGCGCCGGGCGCACGACACAAAATCTTCCGCACCCATCCGCACACCGGTCGCAAGGCGCTGTTTCTCGGCCGCCGCCGCAATGCCTGCATCATCGGTTTGCCGCTGGAGGAAAGCGAACGCCTGCTCGACGAACTGTGGGCGCATGCCTCGCGTCCCGAGTTCATGTGGCATAACGAATGGAAAGTGGGCGACACGCTGATCTGGGATAACCGCGCGCTGATCCACCGCCGCGATTCTTTCGACAACAGTCAGCGCCGGATGATGCATCGCGTACAGATCCGCGGTGAAACGACGCAATAATCCGCTCCGATTTGAAAAAAACCTGCGGTTTATCGCAGGCTTTTTTTATGAGGCATGCGCCGGCCGGAATGCCGGTGAATCAATCGCACACTAGCCGGTAACCGACACCGGTTTCAGTGATCAGGTAGCGTGGCCGCAGCGGATCCGCTTCCAGTTTGTCGCGCAGTTGCTTGGCATAGATGCGCAGGTAATGCGTGTCGTCTGCGTGGCTCGGCCCCCAGACCTCCGTCAGCAGCTGGCGCTGGGTGATGACCTTGCCGGGTTTTTGCGCGAGGCAGGCGATAAAGCGGAATTCGGTCGGTGTCAGATGCACGGGCAGGTCATCTCTTGTGGCGATTCGTGAATCGAGGTCGATGATGACGCCACCGAGTTTCAGCCGGCTGCCACCCGATGCGGGGCGTACCATACCGCGCAGCGCGGCACGCACCCGGGCCAGCAATTCGCCGACACCGAAGGGTTTGGTGACGTAATCGTCGGCACCGGCATCCAGCGCTGCAATCTTGCTGTTTTCATTGCCTCGTGCCGACAGCACGATGATCGGCATCGGCGACCATTCGCGGATGCGGCGTACGACTTCAAGCCCGTCGAGATCGGGCAGACCGAGATCGACGATGGCCAGATCCGGTTTGTGGCTTGCCGCGTCGATGATGCCGCGCTGTGCTGTGGCCGATTCCACGACCTTGTAGCCTTCGGCGGACAGCGAGGCGCGCAGAAAGCGGCGGATATCCGCACCATCTTCGATCACCAGAATCGTGGCCCGTGTATCGGTCATGACCGGTCGCCGTTACCGGCGGGTTCTTCCGGTGCCTGCGGCGCTGGTTCAACAGGCAGAACAAAGCGGAATCGCGCGCCGCCCCCGGGCAGGGATTCGGCCTGTATGCGTCCGCCGTGCAGTTCGATGATGGCGCGGCAGATGGCCAGGCCCAGTCCGATGCCGGCAGCACTGCCTTCCTGCCGGCGCTGGTGGAATTTGTCGAACAAGCGGTCCATGTCCTGTTCACCGAGACCGGGTCCGAAGTCGTCCACACAGACCTCGATTTCATTACCGGATTGCCGCGCCCGGACATGCACTGTTGTATCCGCAGGCGTGTGGCGCGCGGCATTTTCCAGCAGATTGGAGAACACCAGCGCTATCAGCGGCGCATCCACGCGTACCAGCGGCAGATCATCGGGAATGTCGATGGCGACACGGTGATGTTCAAGTCGCGATTGCAGGCGGCCGATCACGGTGCCGGCGATTTCGGCAATCGAAGCCCAGTCACGCTCCAGCGCCAGACCGCCCAGTTCCAGTCGGGTCATCTGCAGCACCTTGTCGACCTGTCCGGTCATCGCGGCGGTCTGGTCGTAGATGCTGCGTGCGAGGGCGGCTCTTTCCGCAGCCGATAACTGTTCTCCCTGCTCCGCCAGGCTGGAGGAGGCGCCGGCCATCACAGCGAGGGGTGTGCGCAGGTCATGGGAGATCGAGGCGAGGAGTGTGCTGCGCAGGCGCTCGCGGTCGGCTTCAACGGCCATGGTGATGCGACGGGCTTCTTCACGGCGGGCGCGCAGCCGCAGCGATGAGATGGCGAGCGCGACCGCGAGCATGATGGCGAAGGTAAGCAGGTATTGCAGATCCTGAACGGTGAGCATCCCGGCAGGCGGCACGAAGATGATGTCAAAGGCGAGCACGCTCAGCGCTGCGCTGAATACCGCAGCGCCACGGCTGGCATACAACGCTACGCCAACCACGGCGAGCAGATAGACCATCGCGATATTGACGATGTCGAAACGCGGTTCCATCAGCAGTCCGGTCAGCGTGCAGCCGAAGGCTGCGAGCATCGCGACGGCGTAGCCGATCCATGCCGGTTTGTTTGGTTCCGACTGCATATCCCTATTGTCGCGCAAACCGGTGCCCGCATCGGCGTAAAGGACGCGTAAAGATTTGGCCCCGGCTCTGGCCGGCGCCGGGCTTGTCGATTTAGGCTGGGTCATCGCAATCCCGGGAGTCGGTATGAATAGCAGTCAGAATTTGCAGCCGGAAGCCCTGGAATCGCGTCCGCCGGATGCGGGTCATGCGCAATCCACGGCGGCCTTGTCACTGTTGGCGCTGGGGGTCGTTTACGGCGACATCGGCACCAGTCCCTTGTATGCGGTGAAGGAAACTTTTAATCCGTCCCACGGCATTCCGTTTGTGGCCGAGAACATCCTCGGCGGGGTCTCGGCGATTTTCTGGGCATTGATGATTGTCGTGACGCTGAAATACGTCACGCTGGTGTTGCGCGCCAACAACCGCGGCGAGGGCGGGATCATGGCCTTGCTGGCGCTGGCGTCATCATCGATCGGTGATCGTCCGCGGCTGCGTGCAGTCCTGCTGACGCTGGGGGTGTTCGGTGCTTCGCTGTTTTACGGCGATGCCGTGCTGACGCCAGCAATCTCGGTACTGTCCGCTGTCGAGGGGCTTGAGGTCGGCACCGACATCTTCAAGCCATGGATTGTTCCGATTTCGACCGGCATTTTGATCGGCCTGTTTTTGATTCAGCGTCACGGTACCGGCGTGGTGGGCATGCTGTTCGGCCCGGTGTGCGCGCTGTGGTTTCTCGCGCTGGGGGCCTGCGGCATCTGGAACATCCTGCAATCGCCGCAGATTCTTGCCGGATTGAATCCGGCGCATGCCCTGCATTTTGTCAGTGGTCATGGGCTCGCTTCCTTTGTCGTGCTCGGTTCGGTGCTGCTTGCCGTCACCGGCGCGGAAGCGCTGTATGCCGATATGGGGCATTTCGGCAAACGCGCTGTGCGTATGGCGTGGTTCGGACTGGTGGCGCCCGCGCTGGTGCTCAACTACTTCGGGCAGGGTGCCTTGCTGTTATCCACGCCGGAGGCAATATCCAATCCGTTTTATCTGTCCTTCCCCGGCTGGGCGCTGTATCCGATGGTGGTGCTGGCGACCGCTGCGACGGTGATCGCCTCGCAGGCCACCATTTCCGGCGCTTATTCGATGACGCAGCAGGCCATCCAGCTCGGTTATCTGCCGCGGCTGTCGGTGCTGCATACCTCGTCCAAGGTGATGGGGCAGATTTACGTGCCGCTGGTGAACTGGCTGTTGCTGGCGGCGGTTGTGCTGGCAGTAATCGGTTTCGGTTCTTCGACTGCGCTGGCATCGGCCTACGGTGTGGCGGTCATGGGCACGATGCTGGTGACTACCTTCCTGACTTTTTTTGTGATTCACCGTGCCTGGGGTTATCCGTTGTGGCTGTGCGTGCTGGCCACCGGTGCATTCATGGTGATCGACGTCACCTTTTTTGCCGCGGCCATGCACAAGGTGCTGGAGGGCGGCTGGTTTCCGCTGCTGCTTGGCGCGGCGATGTTCGGGCTGATGTTCACCTGGCGCGGCGGCCGTACGCGTTTGCTGGCCCAGTTGCAGTCGGCATCGGTGCCGCTGGACCGTTTTCTGGATTCACTGATGCAATCACCGCCGCAGCGTGTCGAAGGCACTGCGGTATTCCTGAATTCCACGCCGAACGCGACCCCGCACGCGCTGTTGCACAGCCTCAAGCATTACCGGGTGCTGCATGAGCAGAATGTATTTCTCACTGTGGAATTCCGGGATGTGCCCTGGGTTGCCATTGAGGATCGTGTGCAGTGCCACAGTCTGGGGCAGAACTGCTGGCGCGTGCTGGTGCGTTACGGGTTCATGAATCGCCCGGATATCGGCGAGGCCCTGGCCTTGTGCGGCCCTGCCGGTTTGCAGGTCGATCCGGAACAAGTGTCGTATTTTCTGTCACGCGAAAAACTGGTTCCGGGCGGCGCGGAAAAGGGGTCGTTCAAGAAACTGCGCGACAGCCTGTTTGCCACGCTGGCGCGCAATGCCGGCAGCGTCACCGATTACTTCAATATTCCGGCAAACCGGGTTGTAGAGCTGGGGACGCGTGTGGAAATCTGAGTTCGCTGAATCAGCGCGTCGCGCAGCGGCGACGGTTTTCGGTTGCGGCCATGCGCCGCAGGCAGATGGCAATGGCCGGCGTGCTGATGGCGATGTGGAAGGGAATGCGCAGGCGGCTGGCAATCCAGGCGCGGCGCAGCGCCGGGTCGGCGTTCGGGTCGTTCTGCAGCGGCAAAGCGAGTTGCTTCATTGCGGCGACCTCCTGTGCAATTAACGTTGTCGTGTACGCCAACGTTGACACTGGAGATGATTATGCGCAGCCATGCGCGGATTCCATCGTGGAAACAGAGGCCTGTAAGCCGTTCAATTCGCCGGTTCGGCGGGTTTAAAACAAAAGGGCATGATTTTCATCACGCCCTTTTTGCGGTGGCGGCGGAACGACTGCTTCCGGAGATCAGGCCTTGGTCGGGCGCGCCGGCTTTTTGTAACGGCCAACCGGCACCAGTTCGGCAACAGTGCCGCCGGGTGCGCGGAACTTCACCGGGATCACGCCGGGATCGCTGATGATTTCGCAGCCGTGGCTTTTGATCTGCGCGGTGGCTTTTTCCATGTCTTCGACTTCGATCGCGAAGTGGTGGATGCAGGGGCCTTCACCGGCGGCCTTGGATTCTGCGGACTGGGTGCCGGCGTCGTATTTGATCAGCGTGAAGTCGATGTCGCCGTCGGTCAGGTGGCGCGACAGGTGATCGCGGGTTTTGCGGGTTTCGGCTTCCCAGAAACCGAAAACTTCTTCATAGAATTTGGTGGTTTTTTCGAGGTCTTCGACCTTGAGGGCGAGGTGGACGATGCGGTTCATGGCGTTCTCCGGTGGGTGCCCGCGAAATGCGGCTCAGGCGACTTTTTACGCCCCTCTTTGCCGCTTCCGCAAGTGCGGTGTTACACTGCGGGCGTCATATTATTTGACCCCTGCAGCACCCCCCCCTCAGGAAGTCCCCTCACCGATCACCGCAAGACAGCGCCCGAGTTGCGTCCGGCGCAGACGCGGTGCTCAGGCCAGCGCGGCGATGCTCAGTCCGACGACCTTGTTGTCGGCGATGGCTTTGGCGACCAGTCCCGAGGCTTTGACGTCTTCAATAAAGGCCACCAGATATTTTGCCGCGTTGCTGCGGCCTTTCGGCACGCCGGCTGCCTGCTGCACGGCGGTGAAGCAGCCTTCGACGATGACGGAACCCGGCAATTTGGCCTGATCCGAAATCAGCCGCGGCTTGAGACCGGCGAGCGCATCGAATTTTTCGTCGACAAAACGTTTGAACGAGGCATCGGCACCCGGTTCGGCAACGAGTTCGGCATTCTTGATGGTGCGGGTCAGGAACTCCTGCTCGCTGCCTGCCTCCTCGAGCTTGCCGGCGCCGAACTTCTCGTGATGCTGCTGGGCGTGCAGCGAATGGGCGGTGAGATGGCCGAACGGCTCGTGCACGCCGTGCACGCTGAGCTCGTTCTG
>CBHTVL010000112.1:0-6809 GCA_966096475.1 uncultured Burkholderiales bacterium | reverse complement strand
GGATTGCCGCAAAAACGACGATGGCGGTGACTGCGGGTTTGATGCCGTACAGAATGCCGGCAATCGCGGGTACGTCGCCGAAGACGAGGTAAATCCAGGTCAGCGCAATCAGGATGAACAGCGACGGCAGCACGAACAGGCCGCCGGCGACAATGCCGCCCCAGGTACGGTGCATCAGCCAGCCGATATAGGTCGCCAGCTGCTGCGCCTCGGGGCCGGGCAGCACCATGCAGTAATTCAGCGCGTGCAGGAAACGGCGTTCGGAGATCCAGCGTTTCTGCTCGACCAGCTCCTGATGCATGATCGCGATTTGTCCGGCGGGACCGCCGAAGCTGATGAAGCCGAGCTTCAACCAGAAGCGGAAGGCATCAGCGAAAGAAATGGCGGCGGGCGCTTCGCTCGGCACGGCAGTGTTTTTGTCAGTCATGGATTTGTTGTTGCCGGTCAGCGATAAATTTCGGGGTTCCAGCTGTGGTGTTCATCCTGCCCCTCCTTGCACCACAGATAGAGTGCATCGTACATCACCATGCCTTGCTGCAACTGTTCATGGTCATCGGCAATCAGGCGCGACAGGCCCATCGACAGCGCGACCAATCCCGCTGACTGCGGTGTAATTTCCGGGTGGCCTGTGTCGGCGCCACGTACGATGTCGGCCAGTTTCAGCAGGGCCGGATCGGTCAGGCGATAGGTCTTGATGAAGGCGTCGAAGCTGCAATCGGGGCCGTCATGGGTGAATGCACCATCGGCAACGTCGTAGGCGATGGCGCTGGCGGCCGCGGCGCGGGTTTTGACTTCCGCGGTCGGCACATAAAGAAATTCGGCATCGGGGTCGATGAAGCGCTTGATCAGCCACGGGCAGGCAATGCGGTCGACCTTCGGACGTTCGCGGGTAATCCAGCGGGTGCCGGCATCCACCGGTTTGGCCATCAGGGCATGGCCGGCAACGCGCAGGCCTTCTTCGATGCCGTCTTTGACAAAAGTGGCTTTGAAGCCGCGGGCGCACAGCGCTTTGGCGACGTTCTGGCTGACCTCGTGGCCGTGCACGCAATACACGGCAATGCTTGCGGCGGCCGGCAGTTCGGCGGCCCAGCTGTCCACGGTAGCCGGATCGCGGCGCAGCGCACCGCCGGCCATGTCTTTCGCCGACCGGAATGCCGCCTGGCGGCGCACATCAATCAGCAATGGCGCGTTTTGACCTTTGCGGGCCTGGATCAGTTCTTCAGGGGAAATGCCCGGAACGCTCGAATCCATAAAGTCTCCTTCGCGGTGGCGAAATCACACGAAGGCAGCACTTGGACGCGGGGCGTCTGGGTGCGGGGAGTCTGCCATCGTCCCCGTTTGAGGCGGTCTGATTTTGCTGCGCCTGCGTGACGATGTCAACGCATGAGCGGTTCTATAGTCATGACACCCGTTCGGGCTGAGCTTGTCGAAGCCCAGCCGCCCTTCGACAAGCTCAGGGCGAACGGGATTGGATGCTAGTCGCGGAAGTTCTTGAACTGCAGCGGGAAGTCAGTGATCGATTTGCGGATCAGTGCGATGGCGTCCTGCAGCAGGTCTTTCTTGGCGCCGGAAACACGCACCACGTCGCCCTGAATGCTGCCCTGGACTTTCATCTTGCTGTCCTTGATCAGCTTGACGATTTTTTTTGCCAGCTCCTGTTCGATGCCTTCACGCACCGTCACCGGCTGCTTCATCTTGTTGCCGCTGATGGTTTCGCCGTCGCCGATTTTCAGACAACGCGTATCGACGCCGCGTTTGGCCAGCTTGGCGGTGAGCACGTCACGGACCTGGCTCAGCTTGAAATCATCGTCGGCGAAGACGGTGAGGGTTTTTTCCTTCTCGTTCATTTCGACCCGGGCGTCGGAGCCCTTGAAGTCGAAACGGGTGGAAACTTCCTTGTTGGTCTGGTCGACGGCGTTATGCACTTCGACCTGATTGACTTCGGAAACGATGTCAAAAGAGGGCATGGCTTCCTCGCTGTTCTTGGATCAGGTGTGGATTATACGCCCCGCGTCCTGCGGGGCGCGGGGCTCAGCGCGCGCGCTTGCGCGGCGCAGATCGGCCGATTTTCTGTGAGTCGACCGGCAGCCCGGTCGCGTCGTCGAATTCAGCCGCGGTTTCAACGGCGCGGCGCGCCAGCGCTTCTGCCGTGATGCTGCGGTCATCATAAAGTGCATGCAGCGCGCCCATCGCATAGTTGCTGCCGCTGCCGAAAGCGTAGTAACGCGAGAACTCCTGCACGGTACGGTGCGCGACGACACCGAAGATGCCGTGACGGTTGGCAACCAGTGCATCGAAACGCGTCGATTCCAGCGGTTCATCGTCATGGCTGGTGGCGATCAGCTGGTAGTCGGCTTTCAGTGCGACGTGCAGCGCCTGCCAGGTGCGGAAGATTTCCAGCGGCGTATTAAAACGCGCGCGCACCTTCGGGCGCGAGAAGTAATCGCGCAGGATGGTCTTGAAGGTGGCGTTGCCGGTGAGGCCGAGCCAGGTGTCGCCGACCTGCAGCAGCTTGCCGTGGTTGACGACGTAGTCGGCGGTTTCCTTGCCCGAGCCCCATTTGGTCATGGTGTCGGCGGCGATCGCGATGTCGCGACCCTTGCGCACCACGACGATGGTGGTCATGCGCGCTTAACCGAAATGACAGACGTAGTGCAGCGGCTCGGTTTGCTCGATCTGGAAACTGGACTTGCCCGGCACATCAAAGCTCTCGCCGGCTTTCACGGTTTTCCAGTCGGCGGCGCCGGCCAGCTTGTAACGGCAGCTGCCGGCGACGATTTCCATGCGCTCGGGGGCATCGGTGTTGAAGGTCAGCGTCGAGGGCAGGATCACGCCGACCGATTTGCGCACGCCACCGGCGAGGATCACGGTGTGGCTGACGCATTTGCCGTCGAAATAGACGTTGGCTTTTTTGATGACGGATACGTTGTCGAATTGCATGCTTGTTTCCGTGTTTGTTTCCGATAACCCGGGGGCCGTTCGGGCTGAGCTTGTCGAAGCCGGTTTGGAATAGCGGCTTTCGCCCTTCGACGGGCTCAGGATGAACGGTGGATGGTTTTATTTACGCTTTTTGCGCAGATTGGCGGCGATGCGCATGCGCAGCGCATTGAGCTTGATGAAGCCACCGGCGTCGGCCTGGTCGTAGGCGCCCTTGTCGTCCTCGAAGGTCGAGATCGCCGGATCGAACAGCGAGTCGGTTTTCGAGGCGCGGCCGACGGTGGTGACGGTGCCCTTGTAGAGCTTGACCTTCACCGTGCCGTTGACGCACTTCTGCGATTCGTCGATCAGCTGCTGCAGCAGCAGGCGTTCCGGGCTGAACCAGTAGCCGTTGTAGATCAGGCGGGCGTAGCGCGGCATCAGGTCATCCTTCAGCGCCAGCACTTCGCGGTCCAGCGTGATCGATTCCATCGCACGGTGGGCGCGCAGCATGATGGTGCCGCCCGGGGTTTCGTAGCAGCCGCGGGACTTCATGCCGACATAGCGGTTCTCGACCAGGTCGAGGCGGCCGATGCCGTGTTTGCCGCCGAGCTTGTTCAGCTGGGTCAGTACGGTTGCTGCGGACATTTTTTTTCCGTTGATGGCGACGATGTCGCCCTTGGCGTAGGTCAGTTCGACGTATTCGGGTTTGTTCGGCGCCTTCTCCGGCGACACGGTGATGCGCCACATCGAATCTTCGGGTTCGAAAGACGGATCTTCGAGGATGCCGCCTTCATAGGAGATGTGCAGCAGGTTGGCGTCCATCGAGTACGGCGCGCCGCCTTTGCGTTTTTTGTAGTCAACAGGGATGCTGTTTTTGTCGGCGTAGGCGAGCAGCTTCTCGCGCGACAGCAGATCCCATTCGCGCCACGGCGCGATGATTTTGACGTCGGGCATCAGCGCGTAGGCGCCGAGTTCGAAACGCACCTGGTCGTTGCCCTTGCCGGTGGCGCCGTGCGACACCGCGTCGGCGCCGGTCTTGCGCGCGATTTCGACCATGCGTTTGGCGATCAGTGGACGGGCAATCGAGGTGCCGAGCAGGTACTCGCCTTCATACACCGCGTTGGCGCGGAACATCGGGAACACGAAGTCGCGCACGAATTCTTCGCGCAGGTCTTCGATGAAGATCTGCTTCACGCCCATCAGCTTGGCTTTTTTGCGTGCCGGCGAGACTTCCTCGCCTTGGCCGATGTCGGCAGTGAAGGTGATGACTTCGCAGCCATAAACATCCTGCAGCCATTTGAGAATGACCGAAGTGTCGAGGCCGCCGGAGTAGGCGAGGACTACCTTATTGATTTTATTGGACTTTTTCATGATTTTCAGGGTTGCAGAAATTAAGTGTTCTCGACTTTGTCGAGCAGGAGATATTCCATCAGCGCCTTCTGCGCATGCAGGCGGTTCTCGGCTTCGTCCCACACCACGCTGTGCGGGCCGTCGATGACTTCGGCGGTGACTTCTTCGCCGCGGTGCGCGGGCAGGCAGTGCATGAACAGCGAGTCCTTGCCGGCGGCGCGCATCATGTCGGCATCGACGCACCAGTCCTCGAAGTCGCGTTTGCGTTCTTCGTTCTCGGCTTCAAAACCCATGCTGGTCCACACGTCGGTGGTCACCAGATCGGCGCCTTTGACGGCGTCCATCGGGTCTTTGAACTCTTCGTAATGGTCGGTGCCGTAAAGACCGGCGCGCTCGGGCTCGACTTCATAACCCGGCGGTGTCGACACGTGCACGTTGAAGCCGAGCACTTCGGCGGCCTGCAGCCAGGTATTGCAGACGTTGTTCGAGTCACCGATCCACGCCACGGTCTTGCCACGGATCGAGCCGCGGTGTTCGATGAAGGTGAAGATGTCGGCGAGGATCTGGCAGGGATGGTATTCGTTGGTCAGGCCGTTGATCACCGGCACCCGCGAGTGGTCGGCGAAACGCTCGATGATCTCCTGCTCGAAAGTGCGGATCATCACGATGTCGACCATGCGCGTGATCACGCGCGCGACGTCCTCGATCGGTTCGCCGCGCGAGAGTTGCGTCTGGCTTGAGGTGAGGTTGATCACTGTGCCGCCCATCTGCAGCATGCCGGCTTCGAAGGAGACGCGGGTGCGCGTCGAGTTCTTCTCGAAAATCATCGCCAGCGTGCGGTCGTGCAGCGGCAGATAAGGCTCGTAGCGCTTGAAGCGTTCCTTGATCCAGCGCGCACGTGCGAACAGATGATCGTATTCGTCAGCGGTGAAATCGTTGAACTGGAGGTAGTGGCGCAGTTGCATGGTGTCTCGCGGCGCGACGGGCCCGCCGTGGGTTCAGGCGGCCGCCGGGGCGGTCTTCATCAGGAAGGAACGGATCATCGGCGCCAGTTCGCTGGTCAGCTGGTCGGCTTCTGCAGCAGACATCACCAGCGGCGGCACCAGACGCACGACGTTGTCGGCGGTGACATTGATCAGCAGGCCGGCTTCGAGCGCGGTTTTCACCAGTTCGCCGCAGGGCCGGTCGAGTTCGATGCCGATCATCATGCCTTTGCCGCGGATGTCGCGCACCCCCTGCGTTTCTGCCAGTGCACGCTGCAGGTTGCTGCGGATGCGCGCGCCGATCTCGGCGGCGTTTTTGCAGAGGTCTTCGGATTCGATGATGTCCAGCGTGGCGAGCGCGGCCGTGCAGGCCAGCGGATTGCCGCCGAAGGTCGAGCCGTGGCTGCCCGGCTGGAACAGCGTGGCGGCCTCGCCGCGGGCGACACAGGCGCCAACCGGCACGCCGCCGCCGAGTCCCTTGGCGAGCGACATCACATCCGGCATCACGCCGTAATGCTGGAAGGCGAACATCTTGCCGGTGCGCGCCATGCCGGTCTGCACTTCGTCGAGCATCAGCAGCCAGCCGTTGGCGTCGCAGATTTCACGCAGGCCCTTCAGGTAGTCATCACCGCAGACGCTGACGCCGCCTTCACCCTGCACCAGCTCGGCGAGGATGGCGACGACGTTGCGGTTGGAAGAGGCGACACGGCGCACGGCTTCGAGGTCGTTGAACGGCACGCGCACGAAGCCGGTCATCAGCGGCTCGAAGCCGGCCTGTACCTTGCGGCTGCCGGTGGCCGACAGCGTTGCCATGGTGCGGCCGTGGAATGATTTTTCGAGCACCACCACTGCGGGATTCTCGACGCCCTTTTTGTGACCGTAGTAACGCGCGAGCTTGATCGCCGCTTCATTGGCTTCCGCGCCGGAATTGCAGAAAAACACCTTGTCCATGCCGGAGGCCGCAGCAATGCGGTCGGCGAGTTTTTCCTGCGCCGCGATCTGGTAGATGTTGGAGGTGTGGATCAGCTTGCCGATCTGTTCGCGCAGCGCCGCCACCAGCTTCGGGTGGCTGTGGCCGACCGCGTTGACGGCCACGCCCGCGAGCGCGTCCAGGTAACGTTTGCCCTGCGTGTCCCACAGCCAGACACCCTCACCGCGCTCAAAGGCGACGGGCAGGCGGCCGTAGGTGTTCATGACGTGTGACATGGTCCGTCGACCTCCACAAAAAAACACGGCGGCCTGTTGCCGCCGGAACAGCTATTTTCGTTCAACCACGATTTGATTTGCAAGCTTAATTTCCCTCTGTTCCGAGAGGGAAAACCGGTCCGGCCTGCTAGACTCTGCGGCATTCAAAAAGCAGCTTCAAAACCGGTTTAAAAATACAGGGGTCGGCAGCATGTTCGAAGGCGCGCCGGAAATCGTCATTCAGGGCATTACCGAAAGCGGCGAAACCTTTCGTCCGAGCGACTGGGCCGAACGGCTCAGCGGCATGCTGTCGGTATTCAGCGATGACGGCTATCTGGCCTATTCACCGTTCCTGAAGCCGATCATGGCCGG
>CBHTVL010000111.1:0-6817 GCA_966096475.1 uncultured Burkholderiales bacterium | reverse complement strand
GCCGTTCCAGGCATGACGCGCGAGTGCGATAAATAAAAAAAGCCCCCGGATTTCTCCGGGGGCTTTTTGTTACTAAGCAGTCTGTTGCTGAGAATCAGGCAGCTTTCTTGCTGGCCTTTTTCACCGCGGTGGTCGCCTGGGAAGCGGCAGCTTCCATGTTCGACTGCGTGGCTTGCGCGAACTGCTTGGCAACTTTCGACAGGTTGTCGTAGGCCGAGTTGACGGCGGCAATTGCTGACTTCACTGCAGCGACACCGACTTCCGAACCCGCCGGGGCGGTTTTCACCAGCTTGTCGAGGCCGGTCACCAGTTCTTTGTTGAACACGGAGACTTGCGCTTCAACCAGCTTGCCGAATTCAGCCTGGGTGCCGGACGCGACGTCGTAGAGGCTTTTCGCGTAGGCGGTGGCTTTTTCCAGCGACGGCTGGGCCAGGTTGTCTTTCAGCGCGGCGAATTGCTGGAAATCCTTGACGGCGGCCAGCGCTTTCGCGCCTTCGAAGCTGTCGGAGAACGCGGTTTTCGCGGCTTTCAGTTGCAGGTCCATCAGGCGCTCGGCGCCTTCGATCGCCACGCCGGCGAAGCGCATTGCGACATCGAGGTTGGCTTTGTTCATTGCAATAAGTTGTTCGGGAGTCTGATACATGGTTAATCTCCTTTAAAAACAGTTAGATACTGGTTAAAACGAATTTCGTAGCGCTGGAAATCTTCATATATATTGCGCTGCACAATCCAAATTATAAGGGCGTAAAAGAGCAAGTCAAGGGTTTGGCTAAAATATTTATTGCATTGCACCATAATAAGTTTGTAACCGCTAACTTTGACGGCGATGCCTGCCCCCGATAGCATCAAAAAAAGCTGGCGAATCAAGCGCTTGCCTGTTCCGGGTCGTCCTGCGACCTTTCCCCGTAACTGTCTGTTTATAAGCGATTATTTTTAAACTCTTATGACTACCCTGTTCAGCAAGATCATCGCCCGCGAAATTCCTGCCGATATCGTCTACGAGGATGAGCGCTGCCTGGCCTTCCGCGACATCAACCCCCAGGCGCCGACCCATGTGCTGCTGATTCCGAAGCAGGAGATTGCGAAGCTGGCCGATGCCGGCGTTGCCGATCAGGACTTGCTGGGACACCTGCTGCTGGCGGCCGGCAAGGTGGCGCGCCAGCTGGGCGTTGGCGATGCGTTCAGGCTGGTGGTGAACAACGGTGCGGATGCAGGGCAGACGGTATTCCATCTGCATCTGCACATCCTCGCGGGGCGGCCGCTGCACTGGCCGCCGGGCTGATCACGCGGCTGCGTGATCAGTCAGCCTGGATGCCGAGTTCCTTGACCGCTGATTTGTAGCGGACCAGCTGATCGGCGACGAATTTGCCGAATTCTTCCGGTGAATTGGTCACGGGGTCCACGCCGAGTTGCATGAACTTCTGCGCGATCTCGGCGGAGCCGACGGCGGTGACTGTGGCCTGATGCAGTTTCTGCATAATGGCTTTGGGTGTTTTTGCCGGCGCCATCAATCCGAACCAGCCGAAGGATTGGTAAGTCGGCACGCCGGATTCGGCAACCGTCGGAACATCCGGCATCGTCGGTGACCGTTTGATGCCGCCCACGGCGAGGGCCTTCAGTTTTCCCGATTGCACCTGTGACGTCATGCTCACCATCGGGCCGAAATAGAACTGGGTTTCGCCGGCCATGGTGGCGGCCACGGAGGGTGCGCCGCCTTTATACGGAATGTGGATGGTTTCTTTGGCAATGCCCGCGCGATGCACGAACAGCGCTATCGCATAGTGACTGGTTGAACCGGTGCCGCCCGAGGCGTAGTTGAGCGCGCGCGGTTTGGCTTTGGCCAGCGCCACCAGTTCGCTGACGGTGTTTACGCGGAGCGAGGGATTGGCGACGAGCAGATTCTGCGAAATGCCGAACAGCGAGATCGGTGCGAAATCCTTCACCGGGTCGTAGTTGAGTTTGTCTTTCAGCGCCGGTGAAAACGAATGTGTCGATACCGACGCCGCGAGCAGCGTATAGCCGTCGGGATTGGCCTTGGCGGCGATTTCCGCACCCAAAGTGCCGCCGGCGCCACCGCGATTGTCGATGACCATGGGCTGACCCAGTGCTTCGCCGATCTTGATCGCAACAATGCGGCCGATGGTGTCATTGGCGCCGCTGGGCGGATTGGGTGAAATCATCCGTACCGGGCGGTTCGGGAAATCCTGCGCCTGTGCGGCTGAAGTCACCGCGATGGCGATGCTGCAGGCGATGAATAGTGATTTATGCATGTTTTATTCCGGGCGATTGCAGTGCTGCAACTGTTTCAGGTTTCGAGCGGCAGCCGGACCGGCAGTCCGGAACGCGCCGACCGTTCGATGGCAATGGTCGTCTGCAGATTGATCATTGCCTGCTCCGGCGTGGTGTGTACCGTGGAGCTGCCGGTGGCCAGATGATCGAGCCAGGCGCGGGTTTCATTGCCCAGCGGCCCCCAGAAGTCACCGACAGCCCAGTCGCCGGCGGTATTGCTGCCGAGGAAGGCCATGTTCACTGCGTGGTCCGGCACATAGGCGTGCGGGATGCCGCGGTCTGAATACAGTACGTGGTCCATGTGGTCGTCGTCGATCAGCATGGTGCCTTCGGTGCCCAGCAGTTCGACGCGGTCGGACTGGCCCAACGTCGGATATTTCGCGGGAAGGGCGTAGCTCACGCCGAAGTTGACCACCGCACCGTCAGCGAAGGTGACGATGGCCCAGGTCACATCGTGCGCACCGTAACCGGCTTCCTTGAAAATGCCGTGCTGGCCGCGGGCGACCACTTCCACCGGCGGATTGCCTTCGAGAAACCAGCACATCAGGTCGACGTAATAAGTCAGCACATCCAGCACCGGGGTCGCATGCGGATCGCGCTTGAGGATGGAGAAGGCCTGGGCGCGAGAGTTGTAGACCCGCGCCAGACCGCCGGTCACGCGGCCGAGCCTGCCCTGGATCATCTGCTCCTTGGCGCGCAGGTAACACTCCTTGTAGCGGCGGCTGTAGCCGATGCGCAATTCACCCTTGGTGGCTTTCAGTGTGGCGAGAATGTCCTCGGCATCATTCAGTGACAGCGCGATCGGTTTTTCCACCAGCACCGGTTTGCCGAGTTCCAGTGCGCGCTTGATCGGCGCCGCATGCTCACCCTCAGGCGTGGACACGAACACCGCGGTGACTTCCGGGTGTTCGATCATTTCAAAGTTGTTGGCCGAATGGGTATCGGCGCCCGTGGTTTGGGCGAGCGCCGCGGCGCGTGCCGGATCCAGATCGGATATCGCGAGAAATCCGACGGACGGGTGTTTGGCGGACAGGCGCGCGCGCAGCGTGCCGATGCGGCCGGCGCCGATGACGGCGATGCCGAGTTTTTTGCTGGCTTTCAAAGGGGCTCCTCCTGATGCGACGGCGCTGAACGCCGTCATGCCCCTATTCTAGTAGACGCGGTGCGCGACCGTCCCGCCGCTCAGCACATGCTGGACGTTTTCCCAGGAGACCTTGAACAGGAAGGCCGCTGACTGGCGGGTCACGCCGGCCACATGCGGCGTCAGCAGCAGACGCGAGGCGCCTTCGCCTTCGAGTTTGAGCAGCGGATTGTCCGCTGTGGCGGGTTCGAGGCTGTAAACGTCGACGGCAGCGCCGGCGATACGGTTGTCCTTCAGCGCCTGCGCCAATGCGGCCTCATCGACCACGCCGCCGCGAGCGCCGTTGATCAGTACGGCTTCGGGTTTCATCATGGCCAGCTGTTTTTCGCCGATCAGATTCGTTGTTGCCGGAATCAGCGGCACATGCAGCGTGACGACATCGGCGGTTTTCAGCAACTCATCCAGAGCCATGCCACGGGCCTTCATTGCATCGGCCTTGGTTTTGTCTTTCAGCGCCGGATCGAAATAAACGATGTTGCAGCCGATGCGGTGAAAGGCCTGCGCGACGGCCATGCCGATCACGCCCATGCCGACGACGCCGACGGTGGCGCCGTCGATGCCGGCAAGGTTGTCGGCCATCATGCGGTTGCGGAAGGCGACGTAATTGCCTTTCTTGATTTCAGCATCAGCCCAGGCGAAACGGCGCAGCAGCACCGACGCGCAGCTGGTGGTGTATTCGGCCAGCGCGGAATTGCTGCCGCCCGGGACGTTGGCGACCGGGATGCCGAGCTTCTTGAGAGCGGCTTCATCGAGACGGTCAACGCCGGCGCCGGTGATCTGCACCACTTTCAGCTAAGTGCCTTCAAACAGGGCGGCGGGCAGCTTGGGACCGACGGCCGGCATGACCACCGCGCGCGCTTCTTTCATCAAGGCCGGTACATCCGCATCGTCAGGCTTGCGGTAAGCGATGTTGATGTTTTTCGGCGGGGTGACGCCGACGCGGGTGAAATCGGCTTCGGGGCGCAGGCAAAGGACGTCTATTGACATGATTCAAAACCTTTTTTAGCCACAGAGTTCACAGAGGACACAGAGAGCGGCAGGGAAACGCCGGGTGGTGATATTCACCGGGTTTTCTCCGTGATCTCTGTGTCCTCTGTGGCTAGCTTTTAGGGGGTGCAGTTTCCTGCGTGCGTTGTGCGATATCCGAGACCGGGAAAAAACACAGCAGCACCAGCGGCTCGCTGCCGGTGTTGCGCGTGGCGTGTTTTTCTCCCGACGGGATCAGGATGGTATCGCCGGCCTTCAGCGGGTAATTGCCGCTGTCGGCTTCGGTGCAGCCTTCGCCGGACATCACAAAAATGCATTCTTCGAAACCCTGATGGAAATGCCGGCCGCGCGGGCTGTCGCCCGGTTTGACCGGCGGGATTTCCACCAGACGCAGGGTGACTGCCTGCGAGCCTTTTTCGCCGGAAACGATTTCCAGCGATTTGCGGCCGGGCAGCCCCATGCTTTTGGCTTCTGCCTGTGTCAGCACCTTGGCCATGGTTTAGCCGGCAATCTTCAGGTGTTTGATTTCAGCAGTACCGCCCTGTGCTTCGTCGAGCAGCGTGAAGATTTCGCCGCATTCCTTGGCGATGGCATCGGCGATGTCGTTGAGCATTTTCAAGCCCTTGGCCGCCGTCGCATGTTCCGGCGCGCCGTACCAGCCCGTGGCGGCGATGGTCTTGATGTCGCGCAGGACCGGTTGATAACTGCGGGTGCGGCGCAGGCGATCCCATTTGCGGCCGTGGCTGTGGTCGGATGAATTGACGTTGTCGATACGGTCAAGATGCACCAGGTTCGGCTGATAGGCCAGCACTGCCAGTGCTTCGATTTCACCGCCGTGGGTCAGGCCTCCGCAGTCGTGACCGTAAAGTTCGGCGGCGACATAGCAGGCCTGGACAACGATCACGCTCATGCCGACTTCGCGGTGCAGCTTTTCGGAGGCAATCGCCAGCGAAGGAATGTTGCCTTCATGCCAGTTCAGGATCAGCAGGCGTTTCGCGCCGTGCTGCGCGGTGGAGGCGCAGGTTTCGGTGACCACACGCTGGTAGGTGTCGGGCGTCAGCGTGATCGTGCCTTCGAAGGGCATGTGCATCGGCGTCACGCCCAGCGGTCCGCCCGGCAGCACCAGGCCGTCCATGCGCTCGGCAACGGCATGGCCGATGACATTGGCGGCGTAGATGTCAGTGCCGGTGGGCAGGTGCGGGCCGTGCTGTTCGACGCTGCCCGCCGGCAGGATCACCAGCGGGTTCTTTTTGAACTGCGCAGCGATCTCGGGTTGGGTGAGATCGATGAAGTAACGGGTGGCCAATTTGGAAGATGAGTTGGACATGGCTTCCCTTTCAGGCCGCTCGTTTCGAGTCGTTCTTGGCGCGGGCGTCGTTCATCACTTCTTCAATGGTGACACACTGGCCTTTGCGGTCGATCGATTTCAGTGCTGCATTGGTCATTGCCACGGCAACGTTGCCGTTGTGCGCGGTCAGCTCGTTCGGCTTGCCCGACAGGCAGCTGTTGGCAAAGGCCTCGAGTTCGGCGCGGAACATGTCGGACTCCGGCAGCTTGATGTCTTCGCGCTTGGCCCAGCCATCCTTGCCGCGCTGGATGTAGAGCACGGAATTGTCGTGCAGCAGGTGCGGGGTGTCCCAGGTGCCGAAGTCGATTTCGTAGTGCATCAGGCCCTTGGAGCCGAATACGCGCACCGAGAAAATGCCGGGCGAAGTCCAGCAGGAACCGACGTAGCCGATCTTGCCGTCCTTGAAACGCACCAGCGTCATCGACTGGTCGTCGACTTCAGCGCCGACCGGCGACAGCTTGGAAGCCATCGACGACACTTCCTGCACTTCACCGCCGAGCATGTGCAGCACGTCGAACTGGTGGATCGCCAGCTGCGACAGCGGGCCGCCGGGGGCGCGGTCCTTGTACCAGCGCCAGGTCTGCGGCGTCAGTTCGAGGGCGCGTTCATTCGAGAAGTTCGCTTCCATGAAAGCGACGCGACCGAGTTCGCCGGCATCGATTTTTTCCTTGATGATGCGGATGCCCGCCATCAGGCGCGCGCTGTGGCCGACGGTGACGGTGATGCCGTACTGCTTCTGCAGTGCTTCGATTTTCAGGCCGTCTTCCAGCGTCTGCGAGATCGGCTTTTCGGTGTAGACATGTTTGCCGCCCTTGGCGACGATTTCCGCCATCGGCAGATGCTGCTCGTTGGGCACCGTGAGGATCACGCCTTTGATTTCCGGGTTCGACAGCATCGCCTGCATGTCGGGCACGGCGGGCACGCCCATTTCCTTGGCGACCTCGTTAACCGCGATGTTCACGCCGGAATGCACGAAGCCGAACACGGCGACGGCCTTTTCCTGGGTTACGAGCCGGCGGTAAGCGGCGACGCCCTGCTCGTTCTTGCCGGCG
>CBHTVL010000110.1:0-6905 GCA_966096475.1 uncultured Burkholderiales bacterium | reverse complement strand
GTTTTCAGAGGGCGGGGCTAGGCGATGCGACTCCGGACAAGAGGCCCGGCAACGGCCTCACTGGACTGCACCCGGGCGTAAACCTCACCCAGAAGAATCACGGCAGGGCCGGTGATCATTTGCGCCGCGGCCATGCCCAGATCCGCCAGCCGAACCGCGATGCGACGTTCACCGGACAGACTCGCGCTTTCGACAATGACCGCCGGCAGGTCGGGACTGGCGCCGCGCGCCATCAAAGTATCTGCAATCTGCGCCGCCTCACCCACGCCCATGTAAATTGCGCAGGTATCCGCGGCCATTGCACTGTGCGCCCAGTCATGCCCTTCTTCACCGGCACCGCGGCGCGGCGTCACGAACGTCACATTGCGCGAAAGTCCGCGCCGGGTCATCGACACACCCACCGTGGCACTCGCCGCCAAAGCAGCGGTAATGCCGGGAACGATCTGATAGTCGATGCCGTGTAGCTCGAGTTCGTCGATTTCTTCCTGCGCACGGCCGAACAGCATCGGGTCTCCACCCTTGAGCCGCACCACCACCGCATGTTTCTGCGCGGCATCAACCAAGCGCTTGTTGATGAAACGCTGCGCAGTCGAGTGGCGGCCGCAGCGTTTGCCGACGGCGATCTTTTCCGCCCTGTCCGCCAGTGCAATGGTATCGGGATGAACCAGCGCGTCGTAAAACACGATATCGGCACGGCGCAGCAATTCAGCCGCGCGCAACGTCAGCAGGTCAGGCGCACCCGGCCCTGCACCGACGAGATAAACCGTGCCGGTCACATTCATTGATTCAGGCCGCTTCTTTTTCGCGACGGCGGAACAGCGGCACCGGCTGATCCACCGAGGTCTGGTAGGCCTCGCTGAAATCGTTGAACGCCGACAGCGCTTCTTTAGCATCCAATCCGTCATTCAGCAGGAAGGAATCGAAGCCGCAACGCGAGAGGTAATACAGTTGATCACGCTGGATGTCGCCGATCGCACGCAGCTCGCCTTTCCAGCCGTAACGTTCACGCAGCAGGCGCGCCGTCGAGTAGCCGCGGCCGTCGGTGAACTGCGGAAAATTGACGGCGATCACACTGAAGGCATCGAGACTGTCGGCAATCAGCACCGGGTCTTCGTCGCTTTCCAGCCACAGGCCGAGCTTGCCGGTGGTGCGGCCCAGCAGTTCATCGGCGAGCCCCTGCCACAGGCGCAGCGGAACGAGTACATCACCGGTGGCCGGGACCGACGGCAGGCTGCCGTCGGCCGTCCAGTCAAGCCGCTGCCAGCTGTCGTTGATGATTTTCGCGTTTTTGATCAGGGTTGCCATAGACATGCTCCTGGAAAGGGGTGACGCCGATGCGCCGCACGACATCGATGAATTTCTCGGTCTCGCTGTCGCGGTGTTTGAGATAGGTTTCAATCAGTTTTTCAATCACATCCGGCACCTCGTCCTGCGCGAACGACGGTCCGATGACTTTGCCCAGTGAGGCCGCGTTGCCCTGCGATCCGCCGATGGAGATCTGGTAAAACTCCGCGCCCTGCTTGTCGACACCGAGAATGCCGATGTGGCCGACATGGTGGTGACCGCAGGAATTCATGCAGCCGGAAATGTTCAGGTCCAGTTCGCCGATGTCGTGCTGGTAATCCAGATCATCGAAGCGGCGCTGGATCGCTTCCGCCACCGGAATCGATTTCGCGTTGGCCAGCGAGCAGAAATCGCCGCCCGGGCAGGCAATGATGTTGGTGATCAGGCCGATGTTCGGCGTCGCCAGACCCAGCAGCCTGGCTTCGAGCCACAGCGCATGCAGATCGGACTGGCGCACATCGGACAACACCAGATTCTGTTCATGCGACACGCGCAGTTCGCCGAAGCTGTAACGGTCGGCGAGGTCAGCCACCGCATCCATCTGGTCTGCAGTTGCATCGCCCGGCGGAATGCCGGTTTTTTTCAGTGACAGCGTAACGGCGGCGTAGCCCGGCACCTTGTGCGGATGCACGTTGCGGCCGGCCCAGCTGGCGAAGCCGCGTTCGCGCGCCAGCGCCTGCGTGTATTGCACCGACAGCGCATCGAGTTGCTGATACTGCGGACGCGTAAAGCGCGCTTCGATGCGGCTGACTTCCGCCGCGGTCAGTTTGCCCGGACCGTCTTTCAGATGCGCCCATTCGGCATCGACCTGTTTGCGGAATTCTTCCGGCGTCAGTTCCTTGACCAGAATCTTGATGCGCGCCTTGTACTTGTTGTCGCGGCGGCCGAAGCGGTTGTAGACGCGCAGGATCGCATCGAGATAGGTCAGCAGATGCGGCCAGGGCAGGAATTCGCGGATCACCGTGCCGATGATCGGCGTGCGACCGAGCCCGCCGCCGACGAGCACGCGGAAACCGGTTTCGTTATTGGCACCGCGCACTGCCTGCAGGCCGATGTCGTGCACCTGGATCGCCGCGCGATCCTGTTCGGCGCCCGACACCGCGATCTTGAATTTGCGCGGCAGGAAGGCGAATTCCGGATGGAAGGTCGACCACTGACGGATCAGCTCGCACCACACCAGCGGATCGACGATCTCGTCCGGCGCGATGCCGGCGAAATGATCGCTGGTGGTGTTGCGGATGCAGTTGCCGCTGGTCTGGATCGCGTGCATCTGCACCGACGCCAGATGGGCGAGGATTTCAGGAACGTCTTCGAGCTTGGGCCAGTTGTACTGAATGTTCTGGCGGGTGCTGAAATGGCCATAGCCGCGATCCCATTTACGGGCAATGTGAGCGAGTGCCCGCAATTGTTTGGAGGACAACAGACCGTAAGGAATCGCCACCCGCAGCATGGGTGCAAACCTTTGAATATAAAGGCCATTCTGCAGCCGAAGCGGACGGAAGTTGTCCTCACTCAGTTCGCCCGCGAGGAAACGCCGGGTCTGGCCGCGAAACTGGGCCACCCGTTCGTCCACCAAGCGCTGATCGATCTCGTCATACAGATACATGTCCGGCACCTCGTTCCTTGAGGCTGCCGATACTAGGGACCCCCTTATATATCGTCCAAGAATATGTTATTTATTATTAAGCGTTATTTGTTATATAAGAGCAGTGAAATAAGGTAACCCATTGAATTTACAGCAATTAAAGTATTTGCGCGAAATCGCCCGCAACGGACTGAAGGTTTCCGATGCCGCCGAATCGCTGTTCACCTCGCAGCCGGGCATCAGCAAACAGATCCGGCTGCTTGAGGAAGAACTCGGCGTCACCATCCTGGTGCGCAACGGCAAACGCATCACCGCGCTGACCGAGCCCGGCAAGATCGTGCTCGACATCGCCGAACGCATCCTGCGCGACACCGACAACCTGCGCGAGGTCGGCCGCGAATTCAATTCCGGCGGCAGCGGCACGATGGTCATCGCCACCACGCACACCCAGGCGCGTTATGCGCTGCCGCCGGTGTTCGCGCGCTTTACCAAGCGTTATCCGCAGGTGCGCCTGACCCTGCGCGAGGGCAGCCCCGCGCAGATCGCCGCGATGCTGCGCGACGGCAGCGCCGATGTCGGCATCGCCACCGAATCCGATGAAGAGTTCGAAGAACTGGTGACCCTGCCCTGCGCACAATGGACGCGCAGCGTCATTACGCCGCTGCGCCATCCGCTGCTCGGCACCGGCCCGCTGACGCTGGAAAAAATCGCGCAGTATCCGCTGATCACCTACGACTTCGCCTTCACCGCCAATTCGCCGATCAAACGCGCCTTCGATTCCGCCAATATCAAACCCAATGTCGTGCTCACCGCCGTCGCCGCCGATGTGATCAAGGCCTATGTCGAACAGGGCATGGGCATCGGCATCCTCGCCAAGATGGCCTTCGATCCCGCGCGTGACCACGGCGTGCGACTGATCAATGCCGATCATCTGTTCGAGCCAAGCACGACGCGCATTGCCCTCCGGCGCAACGCCTGGCTGCGCGGCTACGTCTACGATTTCATCGAACTGTTTGCACCAACATTGAGCCGTGCCGTGGTCAATGCGGCACTGAGCGGGGGCAGCACAGCGGTCGCCGCACTCTAGAAACCGCGCAGGCATCATTCCTGCTTGAGATGCGAGGGTGGCGGTAGTAGATTGACCGCATAACACGAACAACACTCACCGGAGCCTTGCCATGAACCGATCTGTCGCCAACGCCCTCTGTGCCGCAGCCCTGTCTGCCTGCGCATTCCAGTCCGCACAGGCTGCCGACAGTTACCCGAACCGCGCCGTGCGCATGATCATCCCCTTCCCGGTCGGCGGCGCAACAGACATCCTCGCCCGCGTGGTCGCACAGAAAAGTGCTGAACTCTTCGGCCAGCAGGTTGTAGTAGACAACCGTCCGGGCGCCGGCGGCACACTCGGTTCACGCATTGCCGTCACCGCGACTGCGGACGGCTACACGCTGCTGATGGGCACCACCAGCACGCACGCCATCGGGCCGCATCTGTATGCCAAACCGCCTTACAACTCGCTGACCGATTTTTCACCGATCACCCAGATTGCGACCTCGCCGAATGTGCTGATGGTGGCATCACAGGTTCCCGCACAATCGATCAAAGACCTTGTCGCACTGGCGAAGGCGCAGCCGGGCAAACTGAACTTCGGATCATCGGGTACCGGCACACAGTTCCACCTCTCCGGTGAACTGCTGAAACTGCTCGCCGGCATCAACATTGTTCATGTGCCGTATAAAGGCACCGCACTGGTCTACCCCGAAATGTTCAGCGGGTCGATCCAGATCCTGTTCGACGTGCCGGTGGTAGCGCTGCCTTTCATCAAGCAGGGTCGCGTGCGCGCATTGGGCGTATCCGGCAAAAAACGCATCAATGTATTGCCCGAGGTACCGACCATCGCCGAAGCCGGCATTGCCGGTTATGACGCCGACCTGTGGTTCGGGTTGTTTGCGCCGGTCAAGGTGCCGGCGGAACGCCTGGCCCGCGTGCAGACCGAAGTGCTCAAGGCACTCGCCTCCAATGAAGTGCGCGAGCGGTTTGCAGCACTCGGCGCTGACGGCGTCGGCAGCACACCCGCAGTATTTGCGGCTTACCTGAAAGCGGAAAACGACAAGTGGGAAAAAGTCGTCAAGGTTTCGGGCGCCAAGATCGACTAAGCGTCGTTCAGCGCGCGGGCAGCAAGGCTGCGATCCGCGCGCTTACGGGATCACCGTCCCAATCGAGTTCACCGACAGCGGCGTAACGTATCCGCCCGTCGCGATCAATCACAAAACTCGCCGGCAGTACGCGCACGTTCCAGGCCTTGCCGGCCTTGCGTTCCGGATCCAGCAGCGTCGTGAAACCGAGCGGCGTCTGCTCGAGGAATTTGCGGATGCGCGCCTCCGGTTCATCGGCATTGACCGCGAGCACGACAAACTGTTTCTCGCCCAGCCGCTTCTGCAAACGGCCCAGCGCCGGCATTTCATCGCGACAGGGTTCGCACCAGGTCGCCCAGAAATTCACCAGCACGACTTTGCCGCGGTATGCGGCCAGATCGTAGGGCTTGCCATCAAGATCCGACAGCTGCAATGACGGTGTGCGGCCCCCGCTCCAGGGTTTGAGTTCTTTCGCCTTGCCCGCAGCAGGCCACAGGCCGCAGCACAGGGCAACAATCAACAAGGGATAACGCAGCAGATTCAAGGGGCATCCGTCAAAAAATACGCGGCCGCTAATGCGACCGCGTCAGTATTGCAGAAAAACGTCCGGACCCGCTTAAGCAGCCGGTTTGACCTCGCGCGCGATCATGGTGTACTTGAACGCGTCCGGATCAAGGCTGTCGAGGCGACCCTGCGCCGTTTCAGCATTCGGATACATGAAAAAGCCGACCTTGCCGCGGGTTGCACCGGGCAGCGCGACGTCGTGCGCATAGTTGTAGGCCAGCCAGTTCATTTCCCAGGAGCCGAACAGGCGCGCACGCGCTTTTTTCACCTGATCGTCGTCCAGCGGCAGCGTGCCGCCGGCTTTTTCTTCGAGCACGACTTTGCGCACATCCGCCGGATCCACCGGAATCCAGCCGTGGGCTGCGGTGTAGAACTCGGCGCGGCAGTGCTGGGCGCGGGTGATGTTTTCGGTACCGACACCGAGGCTGCGATAACCGTAATCCGACTTGGCCACACGCACGCCGTAAACGTCGCGCGCCGGAATGCCCGAAGCGCGGGCGAGACCGACATACAGCGCATTGAGGTCGGCGCATTTGCCGCTGAGGTTGCCGCTTTCGAGCATTGCCTTGATGTCGCCGATGCCGCAGCCGCGGGTTTTCGGATCACGAACGGTGTTCTCGACAATCCATTCGTAAATCGCGCGCGACTTGTCCATGTCGGTCTTCGAGCGGCGGGTAATTTCCTGCGCGGTCTTGCGCACGATGCCGTCGGTGGGCATCAGTTCGGTCGGCGCCAGATAACGCGCCAGCGTCGCACGGTCTTCGGGGAAGACATTCGCCGGCTGGGCGAAATCAACAATGTGTTCGCGGGTGGCAAAACGGCTGGTCAGCTTCAGCACCGGCTTTTGCACGCTCTCCGGAAATTCGGCGGCCACAATACCGGCGCCGTATTTCGGATCGTTCGAGTAGCTGACCTGGCCGCCTTCGGCAGACCACACATTGCCGTGGGCTTTCTGGTAATCGGTGTCCACCGTCAACGGTACCGGCAGCCAGACGCGGGTCACGCCGGCAGGCTTGAGCACTTCGACCTGGGTGGTGACTTCGTACAGGCGCCACGGGCTGTTCGCGGTGGTTTTGGCAACGGCAAAATTCGGGAAACCCGAAACCGCTGCGGCGGCGGGCAATGCTGCGCCGGCCTTGATGAATTGCCTTCTGTCCATGAAATCTCCTAATGCACGATTAAGGAAGTGAAAACCGCTGAACTGCCGGATTTGCGTTGGATACGTGCGAGCTCGCATCCGGCTCGGAATGTATCGCGTGGGTCGGTGCGGCACAAGT